>NZ_DATNGK010000088.1:0-26393 GCF_035605935.1 Actinocrinis sp.
GGCTTCGGGTGTTACCGACTTTCGTG
Source organism: Actinocrinis sp. (assembly GCF_035605935.1). Classification (GTDB taxonomy): domain Bacteria; phylum Actinomycetota; class Actinomycetes; order Streptomycetales; family Catenulisporaceae; genus Actinocrinis. The sequence goes on from NZ_DATNGK010000088.1 coordinate 27, forward strand.
ACGTGACGGGCGGTGTGTACAAGGCCCGGGAACGTATTCACCGCAGCGTTGCTGATCTGCGATTACTAGCGACTCCGACTTCACGGGGTCGAGTTGCAGACCCCGATCCGAACTGAGACCGGCTTTCCGGGATTCGCTCCGCCTCACGGCATCGCAGCCCTCTGTACCGGCCATTGTAGCATGCGTGCAGCCCAGGACATAAGGGGCATGATGATTTGACGTCATCCCCACCTTCCTCCGAGTTGACCCCGGCAGTCTCCCGCAAGTCCCCAGCCACCCCGAGGGGTGCTGCTGGCAATACAGGACGAGGGTTGCGCTCGTTGCGGGACTTAACCCAACATCTCACGACACGAGCTGACGACAACCATGCACCACCTGTGCACGACCCCAAAGGACACGCGATCTCTCGCGCTGCACCGTGCATGTCAAGCCCTGGTAAGGTTCTTCGCGTCGCATCGAATTAAGCCGCATGCTCCGCCGCTTGTGCGGGCCCCCGTCAATTCCTTTGAGTTTTAGCCTTGCGGCCGTACTCCCCAGGCGGGGCGCTTAATGCGTTAGCTCCGGCACGGAGCCCGTGGAAACAGGCCCCACACCTAGCGCCCAACGTTTACGGCGTGGACTACCAGGGTATCTAATCCTGTTCGCTCCCCACGCTTTCGCTCCTCAGCGTCAGTAACGGCCCAGAGACCCGCCTTCGCCACCGGTGTTCCTCCTGATATCTGCGCATTCCACCGCTACACCAGGAATTCCAGTCTCCCCTGCCGCACTCCAGCGATGCCCGTACCGGAAGCCAACCCGCCGTTAAGCAGCGGGCTTTCACTCCCGACGCGACACGCCGCCTACGAGCCCTTTACGCCCAATAAATCCGGACAACGCTAGCACCCTACGTATTACCGCGGCTGCTGGCACGTAGTTAGCCGGTGCTTCTTCCCCACCTACACTCACCCCGGGCAGAAACCCAGGACTTGGTCGATGGTGAAAGGGGTTTACAACCCGAAGGCCGTCATCCCCCACGCGGCGTCGCTGCGTCAGGCTTTCGCCCATTGCGCAATATTCCCCACTGCTGCCTCCCGCAGGAGTCTGGGCCGTGTCTCAGTCCCAGTGTGGCCGGTCGCCCTCTCAGGCCGGCTACCCGTCAACGCCTTGGTAGGCCATCACCCCACCAACAAGCTGATAGGCCGCGGGCCCATCCCTGGCCGAAAAACTTTCCACCCCAACCCATGCGGGCCAAGGTCGTATCCGGTATTAGCCCCGGTTTCCCGGAGTTATCCCAGAGCCAAGGGCAGGTTACCCACGTGTTACTCACCCGTTCGCCACTCACCACAAATCCGAAGACCCATGATCCGTTCGACTTGCATGTGTTAAGCACGCCGCCAGCGTTCGTCCTGAGCCAGGATCAAACTCTCCAAAAAAGAACAGTTCGAAAACCCAGCTGAACCGTCCCGACGGGGGTCGGGACAACAGCCATCCAAACAAACAAATGGCACCACAGACAAAAATGTCGACACACTGTTGAGTTCTCAAGAAACAGACACCGTATCCCCGGAGTTTTTTAGCTCCGGAGAGGCGTTCTCTTTCGGTGATCCCTACTCTACCAGATCTTTCAGACCGCTTTTCCTCGTCTTCACGAGAAAGCACTACCACCCGAAATCCTTCGCGACCGCGAAGCTTCGGAGGCAATCCGAAAGGAGGAAGAAGGGAATCCCGCCAGTGAGATCATCGGCAGCTTCTGCTGCACTGATCCGCACTCGGCGACGTCTGACTACGTTACGCGCCGCCGGAACTGACGTCAAGTCAGCTCCCTGCGGCCTGCTGGATCCGAGCTACCGGCTACCGCTGCAGCGTCGGCTTGAGTTCGCGCAGCCGGTCGAGCAGACCGTTCACGAACTGCGGAGACTCTGCGGTGGACAGCTCCTGGGCCAGCGAAACCGCCTCGTCGATGGCTACCACCTCAGGCACATCCGTGCCCCACAGCAGCTCGAAGAGGCCGAGGCGCAGAACGTTACGATCCACCACCGGCATCCGGTCGAGCGTCCAGCCGATGGAGTAGGTCTCGATCAGCGAATCGATCCGGCCGAGGTGATCGACCACACCGCTGACCAGATCGATGGTGTACTCGCCGATCCGCGGGTCGGTGTCCTGAGCGGTCATCTGCTGCGACCTGGCCACGCGGTCGGCCAGGACGCGCATGGGGCTCACGTCCTTGAGGTCAGCCTCGAAGAGCACCTCCAGGGCGCGTCGCCGTGCCTTGCTCCTGGTCGCCACGTCAGCTGTTGATCCGGCCGAGGTACTTACCGTCGCGGGTGTCCACCTTGACCTTCTCGCCGGTGGAGATGAACAACGGGACCTGGATCTCGTAACCGGTCTCCACGGTGGCCGGCTTCGTGCCGCCGGTCGAGCGGTCGCCCTGCAGGCCCGGCTCGGTGTAGGTGATGACCAGCTCGACAGCCGCCGGAAGCTCGACGTACAGCGGGACGCCGTCGTGCGTGGCGACCGTGGCCTCCGCGCTCTCCAGCAGGAAATGCGCGGCGTCGCCTACGGTGTCGGAGGGGACGTGGATCTGGTCGTACGTGTCGGTATCCATGAACACGTAGTCCGTGGCTTCCTTGTACAGGTACTGCATCGTGCGCTTGTCCACGTTGGCCGTCTCGACCTTGATGCCGGCGTTGAAAGTCTTGTCGACCACCTTGCCGGTCAGCACGTGCTTGAGCTTGGTGCGCACGAACGCCGGGCCCTTGCCGGGCTTGACGTGCTGGAACTCCACGACGTTCCACAGCTCGCCGTCGAGATTGAGCGTCATGCCGTTCTTGAGGTCGTTGGTCGAGGCCACGGCCGGGTGACTCCTAGCTTGAGACAAGTCCGATTGCAGACCGCCAAGTCTACCGTCCGGGCCGCGGCCCGATTCCCGCCGATCTGGGGCGAGTGGTAGCGCTCAGGCGCGGTGCGCCCCGGTCGGCGCGTTCGCGGGGTTCGCGCGAGTCAGGCGGAGACCTCTGCGTAGGCGGCGGCAAGGAGCTGCGGGTCGGGGGCCTCGAGCACGGTCGGCTTGGCCAAGCCCTGCAGCACGATGAAGCGCAGCCGGTCGGCCCGGGACTTCTTGTCGATGCGCATGGCGTCGAGCAGCTTCGGCCAGGCGCCCGCCTGGTAGCTGAGCGGCAGGCCGAGCGCGCCGAGCAGATCGCGGTGGCGTTGCGCGGTGGGTTCGTCGAGGCGGCCGGCCAGGCGGCCGAGTTCGGCGGCGAAGATCATGCCGACCGAGATCGCGGCGCCGTGCCGCCACTGGTAGCGCTCGTTGCGCTCGATGGCGTGGCCGAGGGTGTGACCGTAGTTGAGGATCTCCCGCAGCCCGGATTCCTTCAGGTCGGCCGAGACCACGTCCGCCTTGACCTGCACGGCGCGGCGGATCAGTTCGTGGGTGTGCGCGCCGGCCGGGGACTTGGCCGCTTCGAGGTCTGATTCGATCAGCTCGAGGATCGCCGGGTCGGCGATGAAGCCGCACTTGACCACCTCGGCCAGGCCGGCGACGTACTCGTTGCGCGGCAGGGTTTCCAGGGCGGCAAGGTCGCAGAGCACGCCCGCGGGTGGGTGGAACGCGCCGACCAGGTTCTTGCCCTCGGGGGTGTTGATGCCGGTCTTTCCGCCGACCGCGGCGTCGACCATGCCGAGCAGCGTGGTCGGGATATGCACCAAGGGCACTCCGCGCAGCCAGGTGGCGGCGACGAAACCGGCCAAGTCGGTGGTCGCTCCGCCGCCGACTCCGACGATCGCGTCGGTGCGCGTGAAGCCGGACTGGCCGAGTACCGACCATACGTAGGCGAGGACCTGAGCGGACTTGGCCTCTTCCGCGTCGGGGACCTCCACCGTCACGGCCTCGTAGTTCACGTCGAGATCGGAGCGGATCGCCTCCGCCGTGGCGGCCAGCGCCTTCGGGTGGATGACGGCGACGCGCGCGGGCTTGGTGCCGAGCAGCGCGGGCAACTCGCCGAGCAGATTGGTACCGATGAGGACGTCGTAGGGGCTTTCGCCGCCGACCTTGACGGTGGTGGTCGGGTCTGTCATGCCGGCAGCTCCTTGACGATCAGGTCGGCCACCTCTTCGGGAGTGCGGCCGACGGTGGAGACGGTGATGGTGGCGACCTGCTCGTAGAGCGGCTTGCGCTGGTTGAGCAGCTGGCCGAGTTGGCCACGCACGTTGCCGAGCAGCAGAGGGCGGGCGGTGCTCAGGCCGGCGCGGCCGGCTGCCTCGGCCAGGTTCACTTCGAGGTAAGCGACGCGTTGGCCGCCGAGGACCTGCCGGGTTTCGTCGCGGATGATCGCGCCGCCGCCGAGGGCGAGAACCCCGTCGTGACTCGCGACCGCGGTGCGTACAGCGTCGGCTTCCAGGTCCCGGAAGTACGGCTCGCCCTTTTCGACGAAGAGCTCTGCGATGGTGATTCCGGCGGTGGCCTCGACGTCGGCGTCGGTGTCGCGGAAGGCGACGCCGAGCCGGTCGGCGAGCAGCCGGCCGACTGTGCTCTTTCCAGAGCCGGGGGCGCCGACGAGGATCACGCGTGGGCTCACCGCAGCACCTCAAGACCGCGTGCCTGTACGTCGGCGAGGTAGCCGGAAATGTTGCGGGCGGTCTCGGCGACCGAATCGCCGCCGAACTTCTCCAGCACCGCCTCGGCCAAGACCAGGCCGACCATGGCCTCCGCGACGACGCCGGCGGCGGGCACGGCGCACACGTCGGAGCGCTGGTGGTGCGCGACCGCCGGCTCGCCGGTGGCGGTATCGATGGTGGCCAGGGCGCGCGGGATGGTGGCGATCGGCTTCATCGCGGCGCGTACGCGCAGCAGTTCGCCGGTGGACATGCCGCCCTCGGTGCCGCCGGAGTGGCCGGAGCGGCGGCGCACGCCGGGACGTCCGGGTTCCATCTCGTCGTGCGCGAGCGAGCCGCGGATCGCGGCCAGGCCGAAGCCGTCGCCGAGTTCGACCCCCTTGATCGCCTGGATGCTCATGAGCGCGGCGGCGAGCCGGGCGTCGAGCCGCCGGTCCCAGTGCACGTGGCTGCCCAGGCCGGGCGGCAGGTTGTAGGCGAGGACCTCGACGACACCGCCGAGGGTGTCGCCGTCCTTGTGGCAGGCGTCGATCTCGGCGATCATCGCGGTGCTGGCCTCGGGGTCGAAGCAGCGCACCGGATCGGCGTCGACGCGTTCGAGATCGTCCGGGTTCGGCAGCAGCCCGTCAGGGGTGGTGACCGAGCCGAGCCGCACGACGTGGGAGACGATGCGGATTCCGGCGGCCTGGTCGAGGAAGGCGCGGGCCACGTCGCCGAGGGCGACCCGGGCCGCGGTCTCGCGGGCGCTGGCCCGCTCGAGCACCGGCCGCGCGTCGTCGAACCCGTATTTCTGCATGCCCGCCAGGTCGGCGTGGCCGGGTCGGGGCCGGGTGAGCGGGGCGCTGCGGGCCTGGCCGGCGCCGCCGGCGGCGAATTCGGCCGAGCCCGGTTCGAGCTCGTCGAGCGCGGCCGGTCCGGCGATCGGGTCGGCCGCCATCACGGTCTCCCACTTGGGCCACTCGCTGTTGCCGATCCGCACCGCGACCGGACCGCCCTGGCTCAGGCCGTGCCGCACTCCGCCGAGGAAGGCGACCTCATCCTGCTCGAACTTCATCCGGGCGCCGCGGCCGTAGCCGAGCCGGCGGCGGGCGAGCGCGTCAGCTACGTCTTTGGTGGACGTGCGCACGCCGGCCGGCAGTCCCTCGATGATCGCGACGAGCGCGGGACCGTGCGATTCGCCTGCGGTGAGCCAACGCAACATGGCCCGATCATTTCACGGAGTGCTCGGCTGGCGGAAAAGCTTGTCCACCGGCCGGGATATGGTCTGACTAGTTACGCGATCTTCACCATTGCCGCGCTGGATCGCCCGTCCGCTCGCGTTCCGAAGTTGTTCGGCACGCGGGCCGATGGGAGACTTGCCCGTCCCTCAACAGCGATGCGTGTGGCGAGGTTGGGAGTGCGAATGTCCAGCACAGGGGGCTTCGGCGGGGCTGGACCCACCGGGGCGGGCAGCTTGGCACGCTCGGCGCCGCAGGTCTACCACGACGCGGTACTGGCGTCGCAGCAGCCTGAAGGCCATGACACGGAAACGGGCTCAGGTACTCTGCCGCCCCTGGTGCCGCCGCCGATCGATCCGAGGTTGGGCTCGTTCGCGCCGAGCGCAGGAACGAGCGGGCAGGGCGCTGCGAACGTGACGGCGGCTGAGGGCACTGCCCCGCCGCGCCAACTACCGGCTCCGCAGCAGGCGGCGGCGCAGGCGATGGTCACGCAGCAGACTCCGGGAGTTCCCCAAGCGGCGCAAGTGCCCCAAGCGCCGCCAATCCCACAGGCGGCACAGCAGCCGGGCTTTCCGATGGCTCGCGTCTTCGACGGCCTCAAGCCAGGGGGCGGTCCGCTGATCAATCGCCAGAACCTCGATCCGCGCGAGGTTCCGGCGCTTGTGGCGTACCTGACGCGCGCGGCCGTCGTGCTCTCGGCGCCGGGAACGACACGCGACGAACTGGTGCCCGGCGCGCCGCCGAACGTGCCGCGCGCATTTCACAGCGACGGCACGTGGGTCTGGCCCGCGGCCGTCGGTTACTACCTGAGCCTCTACCAGCTTCCGCCGCAGCCGGAACTCCTCGCGCACATCAGGTCTCGCCAGTACACGCTCGGACCGGTGCATCCGCAGGCGGCTCAAGCCGCCGCCGCGCAGATCGTGGCAACGCTCAACGCACAGCAGGCGCGGCCACAGGCGCCGCATCAGACGTCGCAACCCTTGCCCCCGCACGCAGCGGTGCACGTGCCGCAACAGGTTCATGCATCGGAGGGCGGCGTTGAGGGACCTGTCCTCCCCATCGCTCCGGCCGGTCCGGTTCTTTCTGAAGTGGTGGACCTGTTCGAGTTCAGCGCTGGCTTCAACGCCGCCGGGAATCGGCACGCCGCTTGGGTCACCGAGCAGTTGGAGACTTTCCTCGCCTATCTCCCCGTCGGCGATTGGTCCGTCGACCATGCGACGCGGGCGTATCAGCAGTCCGGTCGCGAGTTCGCCGTGGACGCCCTCGGAACGCTGTCGCCAGCCGGAATTTGGACCTGGGCGTGGGCAGATCCGGCGAGCTGGGGTCAGAACTCGGCTATCACCGAGCAGGCCCGGCGGCTGCGCGCCCTCGGCGAGCGTGAGGGCATCGCAGAGTTCGTAACCCCGGCCTTCGGTCTGGTAGGCATCGCTGATGCGCCTGACAGCCCGCAGGACGCCGCGGAGATGCTTGCCTGGACCGCGATGGGGACGCTGGGCGCGCGGGGCTATATCGGGCACAGCAGCGCAGAGGGGGCCAGTGGCACGCGCGTGTACTACGTAGTCTGCGACGCCTCGGTACCGAGCGCGGTACCTCGGCTCGGCACGGTACCTCGCTTCGTGATGGAGGGTGCCGCGACGTTCGGTGAGGACGCGGCCGAGTGCGTTCTCGGCTACGTCGAGCACTATGGCTGGGAGTGGAGTCGTGTGCCGGGCGGGATCGTGGTGGCGGCCGAGGGCGTCGGCTCATTCACCGTGGAGTTCGCACCGGACGGCCAACTAACCGGATTGTCGCTACACAAGTAAGTGCGCCGAACCGCGGCATTCGACGTGTAATCGCCGCACGCACGGCGTCCCGGCACGCGCGTGGTCAGCGTTCGTTGAGCGCGGCGGTCCCGGCTTCTCGCATCGCCTCGACGACCCTCCCGCGCAGTGCCGGGTCGGCTCCAGTCATCAACTCCACCTGAAAGGCGGCTTGGTGGATGAGCAGATCGAGACCTCCGAATACCGTGCCGCCTGCCTGTTGCCAGGCCGCGGCCAGGCGGGTCGGCCACGGATGGTAGATCACGTCGAACAGCGTGCCCACAGGCTTGGCGACGCTCGCGGCCAGTTCGTCTGCGGCGCCTGCCGGAGTCGTGTTGACGACGAGCGCGCTTGCGAGTGCGGTACCTGCCTCAGCCCAGCCGTGAACGCGCAGTTCGATGCCTAAGCGCTCCGCGACAGGCCGCAGTTGCTCAGCTCGAGCCAGTGAGCGCACGTAGATGTCCACGCTGCCGCCGTTGACGATCGAGGCGAGCGCCGCGAGCGTTGACGCGGCCGTCGCTCCTCCGCCCAGCACGGCCGCCGTGTCCACCGCGGTGATCCCGCGCTCAGCGAGCGCCGCGACCAGACCCGGCACATCCGTGTTCTCACCGCTGCGCGTGCCGTCCTCGGCGAACACCACGGTGTTCACCGCCTCAACCAAAAGGGCGGTTTCGCTTACCGAGTCGAGTAGTGGGATCACCGCGCGCTTGAGCGGCATGGTGAGTGAGAGACCGCTCCACTGCGTTGCTTCGAGCCGGCCGAGGAACCCGGGCAGCGCGGCCTCGTCCACATCGAACGCCTCGTAGCTTCGGCCGGCCAGACCGAGCCGCTGGTAGGCGGCCCGGTGCAGCACCGGTGAAAGCGAGTGCGCGATAGGTGAACCTAGTACCGCAGCTCGATGTGCGGTCGTCATACCGCGTCGTACCGCCTGTTCTGTCCTGCCACGGTCATCAGTGCGAGCCGCACAGCCCCTTGTACTTCGCGCCGAGCTGTTGCCACTGGGTATTGGTCGCCGCGTACATGACACCGTCCGGCGTGGCGCAGAAGTACTGGTAGTTGTTGGCACGGTTCGGATTTATGGCCGCGTCGATCGATGCTTGATCAGGGTTGTCGATCGGGGTCGGCGGCAGGCCCTTGATGCCGAACACGCTGGTGTTGTACGGGTTCGTGGTGTCCTTGTTGTTCGGCACCGTGCCGACGTTGCCCATTCCGTAGAGCGTGGCGGTGTCGAAGCCCAGGTGCGCGAACAGCGCCGGGTTGTTGAATCGGTTGAACACCACGCCGGCGATCTTGTTCAGGTCGGTGGTGTTGGTCCCGGCCTCGGCGCGCGCCAGCGAGGCGATGATCAGCAGCTTGTACGGGGTCAACCCGAGCGCGGAGGCCTTGGCCGCCAGGTTCTCCTGGTTGAAGATCGACATCTGGTCGTCGACCATCTTCTTCAGCAGCGCCGTCGGCGTCTTGAAGTCGGTCAGGACGTACGTCTCGGCCGCCATGAAGCCCTCGATGTGCGCATACGGGAACTTCGCGCCCGGCTGGCCGGTGTCCCATGACGGCAGGTCGATCTGACCCCCGGCGATGGCGGCGCGCACGTCCGCGTCCTTCCAGCCGGTCTTGGTCTCCAGCGCGGCGAAGATCTGCGAGGCTCGCTCACCGCCGTAGGTGATCAGCTGGGACTTGCTGTCCTGGTTCTTCGGGTCGAGCAGGTCGGTGATCGCGCTCGCGGCGCTCACGCCCTTGGGCAGCAGGTAGGTGCCCGCTTGTATGTTCGCGCACTTCGGGTCGTTGTTGCAGGCGTTGGTGAAGGCGCGCTGGCTCTTGATGATGCCGGCGTCGAACAGGATGCCGCCGATGGTGCGGCCGACGGAGCCGGTCGGAATCGTGACGTCCACCTTCGCGCCGGTGCCGACGGTGGAGATGTAGTCCGGTGGCGCGCCGTACTTACTCTGATACCACTGGACGCCCTTGTAGCCGCCGTAACCAAGGCCGCCGGCGATCACCGAGAACGCGATGAAGACGGCAAGGCAGTTGCGGCCCTTCTTCTGCTTGGTCTTGCCGCCGCGGCCGGAGCCGGATTCGTCGTCGTCATCGCCGTCGATCAGGCTGAAGCGGCCGTCGTTCGGCTGGTCCTCGGGGATCGCGTCGGCGGGTTCGGCGGCGCGGCGGCGATTGCGCGCAGACGGTGCTTCCGCGCGGCTGCCGCTCTCGCCACCGTAGCCCGGGGCGCGGCGCGGGGAACGCGACGTGCCCGGGAATTCGTCATCGTCCTCGTACTGCGCGTACTCGCCGGTCGGGTCGGGCGCGGCACCTCGGCGGCGGGCATACGCGTCCTGAACCTGCGTTTGTGGCGGAGTGTTCGCTGGTCCGCGGCCGGGAACGGCACGGTCGGCCGGCGGGTAGCCGCCGGGCGTTTGGGTGCCGGAAGCGTAGCCGGCGGCGGCGGTCGGGTACTCGCCACTGCGGCGGCGCGGATCGCGGTCCGCCGCCGGGTATTCACCGCTCGGGTAACCGTCGCGAGTTGGGCGCGAGTAGCTGCCGGAAGAGTACGGATCGGCTGCCGGGTACGAACCGGACGAGTACTGGTCTTGCGGCGGCCGCCCTCGCGATGGCTGCGCTTGCGGTGATGGCGGCCCTTGCGGCGGCTGAGCTTGCGAGGATGGACCGCCACGCGGCGTCTGCCCGGACGAAGACTGATACCCGTCGGCTGCATACGAACCCGTGCCGTAGCTGTCGGAGGCGGATCCGTACGTGTCGTTACCGTACGAGCCCGATGCGTAAGGGTCCGCGCTCGGGCGAGAGGGCTGGGATGGGCGCGGCGTCTGACCGCGTCGGGGGTACTGCTGCTCTTGGGCGTGCGGCATCTGCGGCTGGGCCGGATACGACTGCTGCGATTCGTACGACTGCTGCTGCGGCGGCTCGTACGGCTGCTGTGTCTCGTATGACTGCTGTTGCGGTTCGTACGACGGCCGCTCATAAGGCTGCTGATACGACGGCTGCTGGTACGACGGCTGGTCCGAGTAACCCGGTTGCTGGCCGGAGTTCCAGCCCTGCGGAGGCGTTGCGCGGGGACCGAGTTCGTCGTAGTACGACTGCTGCGGTTGCGAGGAGTAACCCTGCGAGTACTGATCCGGCTGGTACGGGTCCTGGGGGTATCCACCCGACTGCGCGGGCTGCTGCGGGTACTGGCCGGGCTGCTCGGGCTGCGCTTCGTTTTCGTACACCGCGCGGCGACCCCGGTTCTGTCCGTAACCAGGGGTGGGCGCCGGTTCCTGCGGATCGCCGTACCAACCGTCGTCGCTCAAGCCTCGAACTCCTTAACCGGGGCGTGGGGCGCGACGTCGTCGTCGGCCACGGACAGGTGGCCGGGCGGCCGTCCGGAGGCCCGCTCGGCGTCGAGCGCGTTCTGCAGGATCACCACGGCGGCGGCCTGATCGACCACGGCGCGGCTGCGGCGACCGCGAACTCCCGACTCGCGTAGTCCACGGGTCGCGGTGACGGTTGTCAACCTCTCGTCGACGAGCCGCACGGGAATCGGGCGAATTGTCCGGGCCAGCTTGACGGCGAACTCGCGGGCCTTAGCCGCAGCCGGCCCCTCGGCCCCGGACAGCGAACGCGGCAGCCCGACGACGGCCTCGACGACCTCGTGCTCAGCCGCCAGCGCCGCCAGGCGAGCGAGGTCGCCCTCACCCGCCTTGACCGTCTCCACCGGCGTGGCCAGCAGGCCGTCGCGGTCGCAGACCGATACTCCGATCCGGACCGCTCCGACATCGATGCCGAGCCGCTTGCCCGATCTCACCGTTCTCCCTACCGCCGACTGAGGCGCCTCGCCGACAACGTCTTATCGCAGTGCTGGCGCGGCGCGCCGGTCGGCATTGTGCCTGCGTGCCGACCCGCCTTTGCTGGCGAGCGCGACCCAGTTCAGCACCGTACCGCCATCCTGGTGCACCGACCGTCCAGGACGTACAGCGAGGCGTTCTGGTTCACTTCGCCCGATTCGCCGTCCGGGCCTCGATCGCAGCGCCGCCTGAGCGTCCCGAGTGTCTCGGGCTACGCGGGGCCGGCCGCGGCTACCTGCAACCGGACCGCCTCGAGCGCCGCGTCGAGCGCGCCGACATCGGTGCCGCCGCCCTGCGCGACATCGTCCTTGCCGCCGCCTCCGCCGCCGAGTGTCTGCGCGGCGATCTTGGCCAGCGCGCCGGCTTTCAGGCCATGCTCTCGCGCCGTCTCGTTGGTCGCGACCAGGACCAGCGGGCGTCCGTTGGCCGCGGCCGCCAGCGCGACCACCGCGGGGCGGGAGCCGAGCCGTCCGCGCACGTCGAATGCGAGCTTGCGCAGGTCGTCCGCGGAGGTGCCGTCGGGTGCGCGGTGCGCTACAAAGGCAACGCCGTGAACATCCAGCGGGTTCCCGGCCAATTCGCCGGCGACCGCGAGCACCTGCCCGGCCTTGAGCGCCGCGATCTCCTTCTCCGCGTCACGCAGCTTGCCGACGATGCCGGCGATGCGCTCAGGCAGCTCGTCCGGACGAGCCTTGACCAGCTCCGAAACCTGAGCGAGCAGCACGTGCTCTCGGGCGAGGAAGCCGTACGCGTCCGCGCCGACGAGTGCCTCAACACGCCGGACACCCGCACCGATCGACGATTCGTGTAGGAGCTTGACCAGTCCGAGGCGGCCGGTGTTCGGCACGTGGGTGCCACCGCACAGTTCGTGTGCCCAGTCACCGACGGACACGACGCGTACCCGGTCGCCGTACTTTTCGCCGAACAACGCCATCGCGCCCATGGACTTGGCCTCGGGCTGCGACATGACTTGTGCGGTAACCGCGAGGTCGTCGATGAGCACGGCGTTGACTAGCTGCTCCGCGTCCGCGAGGACGGACTGCGGTACGGCCTGCGGGTGCGCGAAGTCGAAGCGGAAGCGGCCGGGTGCGTTCTCCGAACCCGCCTGCGTCGCGGTCTCGCCGAGTAGCTGCCGGAACGCGCGGTGCACCATGTGCGTGGCGGTGTGCGCGCGGGAAATCGCATGACGCCGCGTCACATCGACGACCGCCTCGGCTGGCTGACCGATGACGACCTCGCCGTCGCGGACCACGGCGCGGTGCACGATCAGGTCGCCGACCGGCTTCTGCACGTCAAGCACCTCGACCAGCGCGCCGTTGCCGAGCCGGATCAGACCGTGGTCGGCGAGCTGACCACCGCCCTCGGCGTAGAAGGGAGTGCGGTCGAGGACGAGCTCGATCTCCTCACCCGCGCCCGCCTCGGATGCCACCGAGCCGCCGCGCAGCAGGCCGCGCACCGTGCCCTCGCTGGTGGTCTCGCCGTAGCCGGTGAACTCGGGCGCTCCGGAGGCGTCGTAAAGCTCCCGGTACGCCGACAGGTCCGAGTGGCCGGTCTTCTTCGCCTTCGCGTCCGCCTTCGCCCGGGCCTTCTGCTCGGACATCAGGCGGCGGAAGCCGTCCTCGTCCACGGACAGGCCCTGCTCGGCCGCCATTTCCAAGGTCAGGTCGATCGGGAAGCCGAAGGTGTCGTGCAGCTGGAACGCGTCGGCCGCGGCAAGCTGCTTGCGGCCCTCGCCCTTGGTCGCGCTGACCGCGGTGTCGAAGATGTTGGTGCCGGTCTTGAGGGTCTGCAGGAAGGACTCCTCCTCGCCGACCGCGACCGCGTCGATGCGCTTGTAGTCGCTGACCAGCTCGGGGTACTGCGGGCCCATCGCGTCGACCGCCGAGGCGACCAGGTCGTGCACGGTCGGGTGGTGCGCGCCGAGCAGGCGCATGTTGCGGATCGCGCGGCGCATCATGCGGCGCAGTACGTATCCGCGTCCTTCGTTGCCTGGGACGACACCGTCGCCGATAAGCATCGTCGCCGCGCGAACGTGGTCGGTGATAACGCGCAGCGCGACGTCGCTCTTATGGTCCTTGCCGTAGACGACGCCGGTGAGCTGCGCCGCCTTGTCCATGATCGCGCGTGAGGTGTCGATCTCGTACAGGTTGTCGACGCCTTGCAGGATCGTGGCGAGCCGCTCCAGCCCGAGGCCGGTGTCAATGTTCTTTGACGGCAGATCGCCGAGGATCGGGAAGTCCGCCTTGCCGGTGCCCGCGCCCCGCTCGTACTGCATGAAGACGAGGTTCCAGATCTCGAGGTACCGCTCGCCGTTGACCGCCGGGCCGCCCGCTTCGCCGTACTCGGGGCCACGGTCGTAGTTCAGCTCGGAGCAGGGTCCGCAGGGGCCGGGCACGCCCATCGACCAGAAGTTCTCCGCCATGCCGAGCCGCTGGATGCGCTCGGCCGGGATGCCGATCTTGTCGTGCCAGATGCCGTATGCCTCGTCGTCGTCCAGGTAGACCGTGGGCCAGAACCGGTCCCCGTCCAGGCCGTAGCCGCCCTCCTCGACCGAGTTGGTCATCAGCTCCCAGGCGTAGGTGATCGCGCCTTCTTTGAAGTAGTCGCCGAAGGAGAAGTTGCCGCACATCTGGAAGAACGAGCCGTGCCTTGTGGTCTTGCCGACCTCGTCGATGTCGAGGGTGCGCACGCACTTCTGCACCGAGGTGGCGCGCGGCGCGGGCGGGGTTTCCTGGCCGAGGAAGTAGGGCTTGAACGGGACCATGCCCGCGTTGACCAGCAGCAGCGTGGGGTCGGCGGCGATCAGCGAGGCGGAGGGGATCTCGGCGTGTCCGCGCTTGACGAAGAAGTCGAGCCAGCGACGGCGGATTTCTGCGGAGTCCATCGGTCCTGTGCCTCTCGGGACGGTCTATCTGTCAGTCGATTGGATCGTTAACGCGCCCTGGCGTGTCGTAAGGAACGGTGCCATACGGGCCGCGCGTACGCGGCTTGTGTGTCCGGGCGCGGCTGCCATTGTCTCAGGAAGCTCGCCGGGGCCGGTCCCACTTGTCCCCGCGCCCCGCTACGTGGCGTTCTGGACGGTGCTCTTGCGGCGCGCTGTCCGGTCTACCGTGGCAGCTTCTTGTCGCCGGCGTCGGGATCGGTCACGTCCACGCCGAGCACTCGGTACAGCTCGAATTCCCGCTCGGCGGCCGCGGTGCGCACGTCGTCGGCGAAATCCTGAACCGCGTCGCCGATCGAGCCGGGCAGCCCCGCGGCGCCCTCAGCGATTCCGGACGGGGTGAACTTGCGCAGTGCCTTGGACGCCTTTCTGACGACCAGGACGCCGGCGGTCGCGCCGAGCGCGATCCAGAAGACCCGCTTGCCCATCGCTGCTGCCCTTAGCCCTTCTTGGCCTTGCGGTCGGCCTTAAGTTCGGCCCGCACCCGCTTCTCGACGTCGGCCTTGCGGCGGTTGGCCAGCGCAGTGCGAACGCCGTAGGAGAACGCCGCGGCCTTGATCATCGGCCCGCCGACGGTCGCCGAGAAGGTCGAGGCGAGGGCGGAGGCGTTGCCGGAGAGCTTGGCGACGTTCTCGGTGATGGTGTCCACCCGCCCGAGTTGCTGGTTGGCGGTGACCACGGTGGTGGTGACCTCGCCCAGCAGCGGCACCGTCTGGTCGGCGATGCCGGCGACCAGCTTCCCGGTCTCTTTGAGCACCTCGGCGAGCCGCAGCAGGACGAAGCACAGGAAGATGACCCCGATCGCGAAGAAAATCGCGAATACCAGCCCGACGACTGCTCCTGCCGACACCTTGGGATCCATCCCTTCGCGCTGTTGCCCGTCGGCGCAGAACACTATCGTGTTTCGGGCTCAGGGCTCGGTGACGGGCTGATGTGACGGCTCGTCGGCGTCATCACGCATCGCACGGGTCAGGTGCAAACGGACGGCATCACGCACGGCGCGTTCGAGTGTCGCCGGGTCCGCCGAGGCGACCGGGTCGAGTCCGAGCAGGTAGCGGCAGATGGCCAGGCCGAGTGTCTGGGTCATGACCAGCGCCGCGCGAAGTTCCGCGTCGGGGTCATCGGCGAGGGCGGCGAGAATCGGCGGCTTGATTTGCTCGTCGAAGATCCGCTGGACCTGACCGACCGCTTCCGGATGGGTGAGCGCGGTTCGGATGAGCAGTTGCTCGACCTCGTTGGTGCCGCTCTCCCAGCGGGACATGAATGCGTGGCCGTATTCCTCGGCGACGCGTTCGGGGCCCTCGTGCGTCGGGACGCTCTCGCGCAGCGCGAGATCGATGGCGGCGCTGGCCTCGAAGAGCTCTGCTTTGCTGCCGTAGTAGCGGATGACCATGGAGGCGTCGATCCCGGCGTCCGCGGCGATGGCGCGAATGGTCGCCTTCTCGTATCCGTCGGCGGCGAACCGTGAGCGGGCCGCGGCCAGGATCGCGGCGCGGGTCGGCGCAGAGCGATCGGTGAAGCGGCGGTCCGGCAGGGTCATCTGTGCTCCTCGGTGACGGTTACTCGGCGGTGTACGACGCCGCGGTGCGATTTCCGACGCCGCGGTGTCGAATGCTCGGCAGGGGCCGACGCGGGCCAGCTTCCACAGTCCACCGCTTAGTGATGTCCATCTTCGTTGGCCAACGCTTGTTGTCAAATCTGGCGACTTTCCTGGTGCCGGAATCGCGCTGTTCGTTGTCGGTGGCATCTGCGACCATCGTTGTGGAGGTAGTTGACCGTCATGCACCTGGCCCCTTACCGCTCCGTCCTCCGAATTCCGGGGATGCGGCTGTTCATGCTCGTCGCGCTGGTCGCCCGGATACCGGGGACGGCGACCAGCACGGCGCTCACGCTGAGCGTCGTGCTGGACCGCCATCTCGGGTACGGCGCGGCCGGCGCGGCGGCTGCCGCGTTCACGATCGGGCTGGCTGCCGGTTCGCCGCTGCTCGGGCGAGTGGTGGACCGGCGCGGGCCGCGGCCGGTGCTGTTGGTGACCGGTGTCGCGGCGTTGGCGTTCTGGACGACGGCTCCCCTGCTGCCGTTCGCCGCGCTCATACCGGCCGCGGTTCTCGGCGGCATGTTGCAGGTGCCGATCATGGGGCTGGTGCGGCAGTCGCTCGCCGCGCGGGTGCCGCAGGAGCAACGCCGGCAGGCGTATTCGCTGGATTCGATGGCCGTGGAGATCAGCTTCATGGTGGGCCCGGCGCTCGCGGTGCTGATGATCACTCAGCTGGGCGACGGGATATCCACGCTGCGCACGGTCGGCGTGGCGCTGGCGTTCTCGGCGGCTGTGATGTGGGCGTACAACCCGCGGGTCACTGCGCGGGATGCCGGAGAGGCCGCGGCGATACGACCCGCACGCAGCAGCTGGCTCGGACCCGGCTTCGTGCTCGTGCTGTTCGTCGCGGCTGCCGCGACGGTCGTGCTGTCCGGCACCGACGTGTCGATCGTCGCGGTGCTACGCGCACACGGCCAAGTGCAGTGGGCCGGGCTGACCATCATCGTGTGGTGCTCGGCCTCTCTGGTCGGCGGCTTCGTGCACGGAGCGATACCTCGGCCGCTCAGCATGCTCACCCTGATGACACTGCTCGGAGCGGCGACGATACCCGTCGGTATGGCGCACAGCTGGCCGTTGCTCGCGCTGGCCCTGATACCGGCAGGTTTGGCCTGCGCGCCCACGGTCGCGCAGACAGTGGTCGCGGTGAGTCACGCGGTGCCGGAGTCGGCACGCGGCGAGGCCATCGGACTGCACTCGGCGGCCTTGACCTTGGGTAACGCGCTGGGCGCGCCACTGGCCGGCGCGGTGATCGACCACTCTTCGCCCGCCTTCGGCTTCGCCTCGGTCGGCTTCGTGGGCGCTGCGGGCGCGTTGGCGGCAGCAGGCGTGGCCGTGCTGCGGCGAATACGGGCGCGGGAAACCGTAGCGGCGGCGGCGAGCGTGCCGGAAACGCAACTCGCGACGAGCGCCGTCGCGGTCGTGGAATAACCCAGTCCGCCATCACGCTGCACAGAGACGTGGTCACCGGTCTCATCGTGCTTGTCGTCGTGCTCGCGTTGGCGAGCGCCTTCGGCGTGTGGCGGAAGCGGACGGATGGAAGGGTCCGAATGCAACCAGCAGTGCCTGACGAGACAATGGCTATTTCCGGCGAGACGATGCCCATTCCAGGAGTAGAGGCCGCCGACGCTTCGCGGGGACCCATACGCGGAGAGCACCCGGTGCTGACTTCGGAACGGCTTGGCCGCTCGCTCGGCGATCGGGCCACGCTGCTGCAGTTCTCGTCAGCCTTCTGCCAGCCATGCCGCGCGACCAAGGTGATCCTGGCCGACGTCGCCGCCAAGGTGGACGGGGTCGAGCACATCGAAATCGACGCCGAGGCCCACTTGGACCTGGTGCGCGAGATCGGCATTCTGCGCACGCCCACGACGCTCGTGCTCGACGGGGCCGGCCGGATCACCGCACGCGCCTCGGGCGTGCCGCGCAAGGAACAGGTCCTTGCCGCGCTTGACGTGTCCGTACGATAGAGACATGCAAGGAGAGCTGCTCACTCGCCGGCGCGCGGTCGACAACTGCCGCGTGTGCACCTGCGCGTGTCCCACTTGCCGCAGCTAGTTCAGCTAGTTCAGCGCTGATCCAGACCGCCGCAACCGGCCCGGCCGCGTCACGAAAACCGAAATCCACTGTCTTCGCGGATCCAGGGCTTGCGGCCTCCTTCCTCTCTTGCATTTCGACCCGCCCTCCGGAGCGAACCGCCGTGTCGCCACAACCCACGCTCACCTCCCCTCAGTCCCCTGCTTTCATCGACCCGCGCGGCCCGCGCTTCGGCGCCGTGATCACCACGGCAGTGCTCGCCGTCGTGCTGATCACGGGCAACGGTTGGCTGCTCGCCGTGCAGACAGTCGTCTTCGCGCTCGGAGCCTTCACCGGGCTTAAGTACGCGCCGTACGGCTACCTGTACCGCAAGTTCGTCCGGCCCCGCCTGGCAAAGCCGACCGAACTGGAGAATTCCGCGCCTCCGACCTTCGCTCAGGGCGTTGGCCTCGTGTTCGCCGCGATCGGCGCTATCGGCTACCTGTCCGGGGTCACCGCGCTTGGCCTGGTCTTCACCGGGTTCGCGCTGGGCGCCGCTTTCCTGAACGCCGCCTTCGACTTCTGCCTCGGTTGCGAGGTCTACCTGCTCATCCGCCGTGGTGCGCCGCGCCGGGAGCCGGTCGGTTCGTGAGCGAAAGCTCCGGCGCCACGCCTCGTCTGACGCTGCTGCGCGGTGACATCACCGAGCAGCAGGTGGACGCGATCGTGAACGCGGCGAACTCCTCCTTGCTCGGCGGCGGCGGCGTGGACGGCGCGATCCATCGACGGGGCGGTCCGGAGATCCTGGAGGAGTGCCGGGCGTTGCGCGCTTCGAAGTACGGCCGCGGGCTGCCGACGGGGCGGGCGGCCGCGACCACGGCCGGAAGGCTGCCCGCGCGCTGGGTTATCCATACGGTCGGACCGGTCTTTTCCAGCAGCGACGACCGCTCCGAGTTGCTCGCCGACTGCCATCGCAACAGCCTGCTCGTCGCTGAGGAACTCGGCGCGCGATCGGTAGCCTTCCCTGCTATCTCCACCGGCGTGTATCGCTGGCCGATCGACGACGCGGCCATCATTGCGCTGCGGACGGTCTCCCAAGCGCCGTCAAGTGTCGCGGAGATCAGATTCGTGCTCTTCGACGATCGCGCGCTCACCGCGTTCCGTCAGGCGGCTGATTCGTTGGGGCTGCCTCTCGGCTAGTGCCGCTGCCTATTAAGATCGCGACAGGCGATCCTGGGGCCTCGGGATCCCTACGGCCTGCGCTTTAGGAGGCAAGACATGTCGTACCCGGCAGAGCGGTCGTATCCCCCGGATCGGTACCACGGCGACACTGGAGAGGTCAGCGCCACCTTCCGTCCGGTATCGGCCCCCGCCGAGCTCACCTACAAGTCCGGCGGCCAATGCCACTACCTGGCCACGACCGAGTCGACCGGCGGCGAGTTCGGCCTTTACCGGTGGGACTTCTCGGCCGCGCGCAGCGGTCCGGACACCCACTTCCACAAGTCGATCTCCGAGTCGTTTTTCATCCTGCACGGCACGGTGAAGCTGTTCAACGGCGAGAAGTGGACCGAGGCTCGCCAGGGCGACTTCCTCTACGTGCCGGCGGGCGGGCTGCACGCGTTCAAGAACGAGTCCGGCCAGCAGGCGTCGATGCTGCTGCTGTTCGCCCCCGGCGCGCCGCGCGAGGCCTACTTCGAGGGGCTACTCGAGGGCGTCGCCGATGATCAGCGCGCGCAGTTCATGCTGAAGCACGACACCTACTGGGTCTGATCGCCGGGCGGGTCGGATTCGGGCTGCCGCGAGTCTCCGCTCTCCCCGGCCAGCAGCGCCCGTATTTTCTCGACGCGATCGGCGTAGCGCTCCTCTAGCCCGTGCCGCGTGGGGTTGTAGTACCGCTTGCCGTGGATGGCATCCGGCGCGTACTGCTGCGCGGCGACGGCGCTCGGCAGGTCGTGCGGGTATACATACCCCTGCGCGTGTCCGAGCTTCGCGGCGCCTTTGTAGTGGCCGTCCCGCAAATGCATCGGCACCGGACCGGCGAGGCCGGCGCGCACGTCGGCCAGTGCCGCGTCGATCGCCGAGATCGCGGCATTCGACTTGGGCGCCAAAGCGAGCGCGATCGCCGCTTGAGCCAGGCTGATCCGTGCTTCCGGCCAGCCGATGAACGACACCGCCTGCATCGCCGCGACCGCGGTAGGCAGCGCGGTCGGATCGGCCAGGCCGATGTCCTCGCTCGCCGAGATGACCAGCCGTCGCGCGATGAACCGAGGGTCCTCCCCCGCCTCGATCATCCGCGCGAGGTAATGCAGCGCCGCGTCGACGTCAGAGCCGCGGATCGACTTGATCAGCGCGGAAGCCACGTCGTAATGCTGGTCGCCGTCTCGGTCGTAGCGCACCGCCGCGCGGTCCAGTGCCTGCGCCAGGATCTCGACGGTCACCGTGTCGAAGCCCTGGTCGCGCGCCGCACCGGCGCCCGCCTCGAGGGCGGTGAGCGCCTTGCGCGCGTCACCGCCGGCCAACCGCAGCAACTGTGCTCGCGCCGCCGGGTCGAGCTTCACCGAGTCGGCCAGACCGACTTGCGCGGTCAGGGCTCGATCGATCAGCGTGTCGACGTCCGCGTCGTCCAGCGGCTCGAGCGTCAGCAGCAGCGAGCGGGACAACAGCGGCGAGATCACCGAGAAATACGGGTTCTCCGTCGTCGCGGCGATCAGCGTCACCCAGCGGTTTTCCACGGCCGGCAGCAGCGAATCCTGCTGCGCCTTCGAGAAGCGGTGGATCTCATCGAGGAACAGCAGCGTCTCGCGGCCGGACATGCCCAGATCGCGGCGCGCGCCCTCGATGATCGCGCGCACCTCCTTCACCCCGGCGGTGATCGCGGAAAGTTCCCGGAAGTGCCGGTCGGTACTGCGCGCGACCACGTGTGCGAGGGTCGTCTTTCCAGTGCCCGGCGGACCCCAGAGGATCACCGAGGCGGGCACGGCGCGCGAGCCAGGCGCGGCCTCGACGAGCCGGCGCAGCGGTGAGCCGGGACGGCGCAGCTTGGCCTGCCCGACGACCTCGTCGAGCGTGCGCGGCCGCATGCGTGCGGCCAACGGCGCACCGGCCTCGGCGCGCTCTCGGCCGACGGCGTCGAAAAGGGTCTCCGGCTCCATACACCTGAGCGTAATGCGGCCTGGTGACCTTGACGGACGTGACCGTGACAGAATCGTGGATCATGACGGGGATATCCACAGTTCAGCGGCTTACTGCGGCCGAGTTGCACCTCGTCGCGCCGGACGACGTGATGGTGATCAGCGAGACGCGCGGGGGCGCGATCGCGGCCTGGGCACTGGGTGGCGGCCTCGCGTTCGCCGCCAAGGACGACTACAGCGGCGAGGCCTGCTGGCTCAGTGTCGTCGGCGACCCGGAGGTCTCGCCGATGCTCGTGGACGCGGCGCTGGCCGACCTCGGTGACCAGATCGCCGGGGTGACCGTGCCGCGCGGTGTCGACCTCGCGCGTTGGCACGCGGACCCGGCGCCAGGCCACGAGACGGACAGCGACTGGGATCTGATGGCGACTTGGACTCCGCCTCCGGCGCAGCCCGCGCAGTCGCTCGTCATCAACGAGCTGGAGGACCGTCGGGAAGTCCAGGGCTTTCTGGACCGGGTCAATCCCCACCACTCGGTGCGCGCGGACTACGAACTGGTCGAGCAGTGGGCGGGAATTCGCGACGAGACGTCCGGGGTGCTGCTCGCGGTCGGCGCGCTGACTCGGCGGTTGTCCGGCGTGGCGTACTTGGCTTCCATCGCGACCGATCCGGTCGCGCGTGGCAAGGGATTCGGCGGCGCGGTGACCGCGGCGCTGACGCGAATCGCCTTCGAGCGCGGCGAGCGGATGTGCACGCTCGCTCACTACCATCCGAACGATTCGGCGCGCCGCATGTACCTGCGATTGGGTTATCAGACAACACACCGCTTCTCGTCTGGCGGGCTCAGGCAACGATCCGAGTCGAGTCGGTAACACGCGGCGTCTGCGCACGGCTCGCGCCGATAACGCGGATCGCCACCGCTTAGGCGCGCGGACCGGCACAATGACGCTCATGGGAACGAGAGGCTGGAAGATCGATCCGACCGGCCCGCTGCGCGGCGACGTGACAGTGCGCGGATCGAAGAACGCGGTGACGAAGCACATGGTGGCCGCGATGCTCGGCAGCGGCCCGAGCACGATCGGCAACGCGCCGCGAGTGGGCGATGTCGAGATCACCGCGCAGATGTTGCGGGCCGTCGGCTGCGCCGTTGAGCGCGATGGCGACACGCTGCACGTCGAGCCGACCGCGGGTCCGCAGTCCGGGGTGCCACAGACTTTCACCGGCCGCAACCGGATCCCGGTGCTGTTGCTCGGCCCGCTGCTCAACCTGACCGGCGAGGCCTTCGTGCCTATGGTCGGCGGCGATCAGATCGGCCCGCGGCCGCTCGATTTCCACATCCAGGCGCTCACTGCGATGGGCGCTCAGATCACGATCGACGAAACAGGCATCCATGCGGTAGCTCGGCGGCTGCGCGGTACGCGCGTCGTCCTGCCTTATCCGAGCGTCGGCGCAACCGAGTCCGTGATGCTGTCGGCGGTGCTCGCCGAGGGCCGCACGGTGATCATCAACGCGGCGGTCGAGCCGGAGATCCTTGAGCTGGCGCTGTTCTTGCAGCGGATGGGCGCGGGGATCCAGCTCCAGCCGGATCGCCGGATCGTGATCGAGGGCGTCGAGCGGCTGCACGGGGCCGCGACGCGGCTGGCCGGGGACCGGCTCGAGGCGTTCAGCTACCTGGTGGCCGGACTGCTGACGGGCGGTCAGGTGCGCGTGCACGGCTGCGCGCAGGACCGGCTGGTGACCGCGATCGAGACGCTGCGCAAGATGGGCGCGCAGTTCGAGATCGACGAGGCCTACATCACCGCGACGGCGCCGGGCGGTCTTCGGTCCGCGGCGGTGAGCACGGACACGCACCCCGGCTTCATGACGGACTGGCAACAGCCGCTGCTGGTGCTGATGAGCCAGGCACGCGGGCTGTCGGTGCTGCATGAGACGGTGTTCGAGAACCGGTTTGTATACGTCGACGCGCTCAAGCAGCTCGGTTGCGAGATCGAGCTGTTCCCGATGTGCCTCGGCGGCAACGCCTGCCGGTTCCACGACACCAACCATCTGCATTCGGCGGTGGTGCACGGTCCGTCGAAGCTGGTGGGAGCGGAGGTGCATGTGCCGGACGTGCGTACCGGCTTCTCCTCGGTGATCGCGGCATCGATCGCGGAAGGGTCCTCGGTGCTGCTGGACGTCGAGTCGCTCGAGCGCGGTTACGACGAGCCGTTGGCCCGCCTTCAATCCATCGGCATGGCCATCACTCCGGTCGAGGCCTGAGTCGACGACGCGAGGCGAAGCGGCGAGGCAATCCGGCGGCACACGGAAGCGCCAGCGTCCAGCCCCTCGGAGACGGGGCCTGTTAGTGGGAGGGCAGGAGCCGGGCAGCCAGCCGGGCGAGGTCGGCGGCGGGATCCGCGGTGAGGCCGAGGTGCACCGGACCCGGTTGCACCACGGTTGAGCGGGGCGCGGTCAGCCAGCGGAAGCGCTGACCCGTCGTAGACTCGCCGGCTTGGCCCGCCTCGCTGCCGCCTCGACATACGCACGCGTACGCGGCGATGGCGGCTTCGATTCCTGAGACGTCGGCCGCCGGATCGAGCGCGAGCAACAGGCCGCGATCCAGATGTGTGCGCGCGTCGAGGAAGTCACGCGCCTGGCAGTACACGATAACGCCGACGTTCACGCTGTCGCCGCGCTCCACTCGCGGCACGGCCTTGAGCAAGCAGTACTCGAAGGCGTTGCGTACCAGGGCTGTATCGGCTGCCTGCGGCGCCTGAACCCGCGTCATCGCGGCACCTCCGGAAGCCAGAGGTGCGGCTGCTGCATCCGCGCGTCGAACCAGGCCAGGAACGCCGCGCGTACCTCGTCGGGGGTGGCGAAACCGGGCTCGTCGTGCAGCCACTCGTCCGGTACCAGGGCCAGTACGGCGGCGACAGTCTCCGCAGTGACGAGCGGCGCGAGGTCTGCGTCCGCCGCGGCGAGGTCCGGGTGGAACGGCATCAAAACGTGGTCGGCGAGCTTGGTGGCGCGGCGCGCGGAGGCCGCGGCCGCGGGCCAGTTGTGCTGGAAGATCAGCGCGGCGCCGTGGTCGATCAGGTAGAGCTTGCCGTGCCATCGCAGCAGGTTGGGGTTACGCCAGGAGCGGTCGACGTTGCCGACCAGCGCGTCGAACCAGATCACCCGCCCGGCGGCCTCGGGCTCGACCGGGAAGGCGAGCGGGTCGAAGCCGAGCGATCCCGGCAGATAGTCGAGGCCGAGGTTGCGCCCGACGCTGGCCAGCAGCAGCTCCTGAATCTCCTGGTCCGGCTCGCCCTTCGCAATCGCCTCATCCAGCTGCACGGTGACCAGTTCGGGAACCGGCAGGCCGAGGGCGCGGCCGAGTTCCCCGGCGACGATCTCCGCGATCAGGGCTTTGCGCCCCTGGCCGGCGCCGCGGAATTTGACCACGTACATGCCGAGGTCGTCGGCCTCGACGATGGCCGGCAGCGACCCGCCCTCCCGCAGCGGGGTCACGTACCGGGTCGCCGTCACTTCGCGTAACACGCGATCAAGGCTACCGTCGCTCGGCTCGTCTCCGGTCATGTCGGGCGTAAGCGGGCAGGCTCGTGAGCCGGGGAGCGGGCCCTCGGATACGGTGGAATGGTGACCGGGGAACAGATCATTGACGAGGGCGCCGACTTCGAGCAGCACCGCCGCTACCTTTCCGCCGTCGCGTATCGCCTGCTCGGATCGCTCGCGGACGCCGAGGACGCGGTCCAGGACGCCTGGTTGCGCTGGCAGGCCACGGATCGCTCGACGGTGCTGGAGCCGCGCGCATATCTGACCACGGTCGTGACCCGGATCTGCTACGACCAGCTGGGATCGGCGCGGGCGCGGCGGGAGGCGTATTTCGGCGAGTGGCTGCCGGAACCGTCAATCTCCACGGTGGAGCGTCAGCCTGGCCCGGAGGATGTCGCGTCGCTCGGCGAGTCGGTTTCGTACGCGATGCTCGCGGTGATGGAGCAGCTGAGCCCGGCCGAGCGGGTCGCGTTCGTGCTGCACGACGTGTTCGCGGTCGGCTTCGGCGAGATCGCCGAGGCGCTGGGCCGGACGCCCGAGTCGGTGCGGCAGTTGGCGTCGCGGGGGCGGCGGCGAGTGCGTGAGGGGACGAGCGGCACTAGCGTGGCCTGGGCGGATGCCGAGACGTGGCCGCAGTCGGACCCAGATTCGACGGCGAGCGCAGCGGCGGATTCGGCGGCCGGATCGCGGGTCGGGCATCCATGGCGGCGCCTAGAGCGGCCCGAGCACCGGAAGGTCGTCGCGGCCTTCGCGGCGGCGTCGCTCACCGGCGATATCTCCGGGCTGATGGCGGTGTTGGACCCGGATGTGATCTGGCACTCGGACGGCGGCGGCATCGTGAAGGCGGGCGCTCAGCCGGTGCGTACCGCAGACCGGGTGGCGCGTCTGGTCAGCGGTCTTACTCGGTGGCTTCACCCGGATTCCGGCCTGCAGATGCACGACACTTTGGTCAACGGCGCGCCCGGCCTGGTGATCATCGACAAGACCGGGGCGGCGATGGGCGTCATGGCGTTCGTCATCGTGGACGATCGGATCGTCGAGGCTTACACCGTGGTCAACCCGGAGAAGCTGGGCAACGTGGCGGGCGGCGCGGTCAGTGCGTATTTGCCGCGTCGCGAGGCGTCTGGCCGGCGCGATGACGAGCCGGCTGAGCACTGAGGTAGCCGACGGAGCTGAGCCCCGGCCGTCACGCGCGTTCGCAGGTGACGGCCATTAGCCTCCGCTCACCGCCGCGATGACGTCGATCACCGCCCCGTCGGGCACCGCGGTCTGGGCGCCCGACAGGGTTCGAATGTCCGCGCCGTCGACGTACACGTTGACGTGGCGGCGGATCACGGCGTTCTCATCGCGGATCCGCCGCTCCAGCGCGGGCAGCTGACCGGCGAGGCGATCGAGGACCCCGGCGACGGTCTGTTCCGGGGTCTCGGCCGCGGAACCGGGCGACGCGACCTCCACCGTGACCTCGCGTTGGCCGCCCGCGTACGCGGCCAACGCCCCGGGCAGCTGCAGCGTGACTGTCATGTCAACACAGCTCCACTTCAACACTGGCCCTTCTCGATACAGCTCTTAGAGGGCGTCTGATCCCATGTTGGGGGCGAATCGGCCGATCGACGACCCTGGCTGCGTTGCCGAAACATCCACAGACGACCCACGGTGTTGAATGAGGAGCGCGAGGATGCTCCGGCGCCTTGCCAGGCCCGCCGCTTGGC
>NZ_DATNGK010000089.1:0-10937 GCF_035605935.1 Actinocrinis sp.
TACACCCTCAAGGTGTTCGACATCATCTGGATCATGACCCGCGGCGGACCGGTCGATTCCTCCACCACCTTCGCCACCTGGTCCTACCGACTCGGATTCGGCAACCTGCTGCCCGCCTTCGGACCCGGCGCCGCCGTGGGCAACCTGCTGGTCGTCGTCGCCCTCGCCTTCGGCCTGATCTACATCCGCACCCAGCGCACGGCCGCGGAGGTTTGACATGAGTGCTCTCACAACGACCCGCGCTCCGCGTGCCGCCAGGATCGCATCTCGCTCCCGGGGCCGCAGGCGGTCCGGGTGGAAGACGGCTGTGGGTGTGCTACTCACCGCCGTCATGCTCTTCCCGGTCTACTGGATGCTCAACGCCTCCTTCACCCGCGATCAGGACCTGCGAAAGACCCCGCCCTCCTTCCTGCCCCTGCACGGCACCCTGGAGGGCTATCGTGCGGTGCTCGACCAACAGCTGCCGTACCTGGGCACCAGCCTGGTCGTCGGGTTGTGCACGGTGGCCCTCACCCTGCTGGTCGCGGCGCCCGCCGGCTACTCGCTGGCCAAGCTGCGCCCGAAGGGTGCCGGGGTGCTCAGCTTCGTGCTGCTGGCCGCGCAGATGATCCCCGGGATCATCATGGCGATGGGCTTCTACGCGATCCTGCTCACCTCGCACCTGATCAACACCCTGCCGGGGCTCGTCGTGGCCGACTCCACCATCGCCGTTCCCTTCGGCGTGCTGGTATTCACCGCGTTCATGGCCGGCATCCCCGACGAACTGATGCAGGCGGCGAAAACCGACGGCGCCGGACCGCTGCGCACCTTCTGGTCGATCGTGTTGCCGGTCAGCCGCAACGCGGTCGTCACCGTGTCCCTGTTCACCTTCCTGTGGGCCTGGTCCGACTTCATCTTCGCCAGCACCCTGGACTCCGGCGGCGGCCGACAGCCCATCACCCTCGGCATCTACCACTACATCGGCAACAACAACCAGCAATGGAACGCCATCATGGCCACCGCCGTGGTCGCCTCCATCCCCGCCACCGTCCTGCTCATCCTCGCCCAACGCTATGTCGCCGCCGGCGTCACAGCCGGCGCCGTCAAGGACTAGCTCCGACCACGAAATGAGAACTCTGCGCATGTCCGCCGCCCGCACCGGCCCGGCCTTCTCCGTCCAGGACATCCCGTTCAGCCGATCAGGGTCCTGGTTCAACATCTCGCCGGTGATCGCGGAACAGACCTACGCCGACGACCTGCACCTGGTCTCGCATCAGACCGGCATGCACCCGGTGCTGCGCCTGGTGCCGGTCCTGGACGGCGCGCGGGTCGAGACCACCGTCGCAGCCAACCCGATCCTGCTCACCTGGACCGTGAGCGGTGCGCCGCGCGACCGCGCAGGCCAGGGGCCCGGCAAGATCGAACTGGTCTATGAGAGTACTGACACGGTACGGCTGCGCGGCGAGGGGCTCGGCCTGCGCGTCATCGCCGCCGAGTCGGCGCTGACCCCGTTCAGCGGCACCTACCTCTACCGCGATCCGGTGGACGGCGCGCACGTGTTCACCGTGTACGAAACCGGCCGACGCTACCGCGTGACCGTGCTCGCCGGCGACGGGGCCGAAATCACCGGATCGCAGCAGCTGGGCACGGCCGAACGTGCGCTGCACCTGCCCGAGTCCGGCGGGCTGTGGGAGATCGCCATCGAGGAGTACGACAGCGGCCGGCCGCCTTATCACCGCACGGCGTCCTTCGGTCAGGTCGTCGACGCGGCGCGGGTCGAGTTCGACGCGTTCGTCGAAGCGGTCGCGCCATGGCGCAGCGAGCGTACGCCGGCCGCACGGCTGGCCGCGTACGTGCTGTGGTCGGCCACCGTCCGGCCGGCCGGGTTCGTGCGGCGGCCCGCGGTGCTGATGTCGAAGCACTGGATGGACAAGGTCTGGAGCTGGGACCACTGCTTCAACGCGCTCGCCCTCGCCGACGGGTTGCCCGCGCTGGCCTGGGACCAGTTCCAGCTGCCGTTCGATCACCAGGACCAGGCCGGCGCGCTGCCGGACTCGGTGACCCACTCGGAGATCCTTTACAACTACGTCAAACCGCCGATCCACGGCTGGGCGCTGCGCCGTATTAGATCCCTGATGCCTGAGCCGTTGCCGCGAGCCGAATTGGAGGCCGCTTATCAACGGCTGGAACGCTGGACCCGGTTCTGGCTCGATACGCGCCGGGCGCCCGGTCACGACATCCCGCACTACCATCACGGCAACGACAGCGGCTGGGACAACGCCACCGCGTTTGACCCTGAGCGCGTCGTCGAGACCGCGGACCTCAGTGCGTTCCTGGTGCTGCAAATGCGGACCCTGACGCAGTTGGCCGAAGACCTCGGCGACGAGACGGCCGCCGCGCGGTGGACACACGCCGCGGACACCTTGCGCGCCGCGCTGATCGAACAGCTGTGGGACAGCGCGCGGGAACGCTTCGTCGCGCGCGGAGCGCAGAGCGGTCGGCGGCGGCCGAGTTCGAGCCTGCTGGACCTGATGCCGGTCGTGCTCGGCAACGAGCTGCCGGCTGAGGTCATGGCGGCGCTGGCACAACGGATCAAGACGCACCTGACCGCGTACGGGCTGGCGACCGAGCACCCGTCCTCGCCGCACTACCAGAGCGACGGCTACTGGCGTGGGCCGGTCTGGGCGCCGAGCACCGTGCTGATCGAGGACGGGCTGCGCCGCGGCGGCTACGCCGATCTCGCCGACGAGATCAGCGCGCGGTTCCGGCTGCTGTGCGAGACGTCCGGGTTCGCGGAGAACTTCGATGCGCACAGTGGCGCGGCATTGCGTGACCGCGCGTACACCTGGACCGCAAGCGCCTACCTGATCCTCGCCGCCGCACACGAGGAGCGTGCCTCCGCGCTCCCGTAACGTTCGCGGCTACCGGGAGCGCAGCATCCGGCGCACCAGGTCCGCCCGCTCCGTCAGGGTTTTGCGAATCACCGGCGCGGTCGACTCGGCTGCGGCCAGCGCCGCGTCGGGGTAATCCCGGTCGATCCCGAACAGCGGGAAGAGCCGGTTGGTGAACACCATCGCCGGGATCATCCCGCCGCGCTCGAGCCCAGGCAGCACCTCGAGATAGCGGTCGGCGTACGGCGCGAGCAGCGCGTCCTGACCGGGACGCCAGAACGCCGACATGACCAGCGACACCGCGCCGACGGCCACCGCACGCTCGTCGACCACCCGTTGCCAGACGGCCTGCTTGTCCTGCGCGTTGGGCGCGGCGGCCTGCACAGTCAGCGCCCTGATCCAGGAATCGGGATCGGGATCGCGCTCCTGGAGCCGGGCTACCTCGTCCGCGACGTCGCCGCCAAGCTCGGCCTTGCGCACCAACGCACGCCACAGCAGGTCCACCTCGTCGCCGGCCTCTTGCTGGAGCCACTCGACGTCGTCGAGGCTTTCGGCGCTCTTGGCGAACGCCCGCAGCGCCACCTGGCGACGGTGCGGATTCTGGGCCAGCCGGCGGGCGGTGGCGGCGACCGTCGCGGCGAGTTCGGCGCGCTGCGCTTCCGCAGACCACAGTTCGCTACCGGCCAGGGCCAGGTCAAGGTAGGGCTCGATGACGCTGTCGCCGGTTTCCACGGCCAGCACCGAGGTAACGCAGTGCACTGTCTCGGCAGCGGTCGACTCCCCCTTGATCAGCAGGTCCCACACGGTCGCCACGGCCACGCCGCGCGAGATCGCGCTGGGAAGCGCGGGCGCGCCGGCGAGCAGTCGCGCGCGGTCCGCCGGTTCGATCCTGGTGACGGCGAAGGTCAAGTCCTCGTCGTTGAGGAGGTAGAGGTGCGCGCCGGCCGGGAGGTTCAGCGGCGTGCGGGCCTGCTCGACCTCAACGGTTTCCAGCGCCAGGCGCCGCAGTCCCGCGTCGGTGCCGTCAGTCGCGTATGCGCCCACGGCCAGCACTTGCGGCCTGGGCCGATGGTCCGCGCCGGGCCCACTGGCCACCAGCACGAATCCGTCGCCGTCCCGCTCCAGCGCGAGCTGATCGGTGCCTGCCGTGTCCAGCCAGCCGGCACGCCACGCGTCTACGTCCCGCCCACTCGCCTTGCCCAGCGCGTCGATCAGATCCTGCAGCGTGGCGTTGCCCCACGCGTGCCGAGCGAAGTACGCGGTCATGCCGGCCGAGAAGTTCTCCTCACCCACGTACGTCATCAACTGCTTGAGCACTGAGGCGCCCTTGTCGTACGTGATCGCGTCGAAGATCGACGCGGCCTCGGCGGTACTGCGCACCGGCACTCGGATCGGGTGCGAGATCGGGCCCTGATCCGCGAGATAGGCCCGCAGCTTGCCGGAGGCCAGATGCCCGGCCCATGAGTCGCGGTACGCGGTCGCCTCGACGGCGGCCCAGTTGCAGGCGAATTCGGCGAACGCCTCGTTGAGCCACAGGTCGTCCCACCACCGCATGGTCACGATGTTGCCGAACCACATGTGTGCCATCTCGTGCAGCAGGACCTTCGCGAACAGCTCGCGCTCGGCCGCGGTCGGATCGCTGCGCCGCAGGAACTGGTCCGACCAGGTCACACAGCCGTAGTTCTCCATCGCGCCGCCGAATTCGGGCATGAACACCTGGTCGTAGCTGCGCTGCGGGAACGGCATCCCGAATACCCGGGCGTAGAAGCCCAGGCCCTGTTCGGTGAGGGTGAAGATCTCATCCGCGTCCCGGTCCAGCACCGCGGCGAGCGACTGGCGCGCGAAAAGCCCGAAGTCGTGATCGCCCACGGTGCGGCGGATCTGGTGGAACGGCCCGGCGTTGACGACCGCGTTGTACGTCGACAGCGGCGGGGTGTCCGGGAAGCTCCACCGCCGCGCCGCCGTGGTCGACGCGTCCTCGATCCGCGGATCGCCGCTGTTGCTGGTCACCGTCCAGGCGGCGGGAGCGGTGACGGTGAACGCATGCGGCGCCTTCAGATCCGGCTGGTCGAAGCAGGCCCACACGAACCGCGCCTCATCCGGCTCGAAGCTGGTCCACACATAGACCTCGCCGTCCGCGGGATCAATGGCCTTGTGTACCCCGGGACCGCTCGCCGTGTCCGCCTGCGTGGTGCGTACCACGAGCGTGTTGTGCTCGGCCAGGTCCGTCAGCTGGATGCGCCCTTCGGCGGGCTGCCCGAGCGGCCTGCCGTTGAGCGTCGCCTCGACCACTTGCGCGCCGCAGTCCACGAAGGTCGAGCCGCCCGGGGTCCGGCACGAGAACGCCACGGTCGCGACGCACCGCACCTCGTCTCCGGTCGGCAGGTCGGTGAAGTCGACATCGATCTCGTAGCGCTCGACCGCGATCAACGCGGCTCGCTCGCGAGCCTCGTCCTGCGTCAGACTGCGCGGCTCCATCCGTCCTCCTTGACTGATCCTGCCGGTGGATACGGCTCAGGCTGCCGTCCAGGGCCGTTCGGATGCAACCGTGTTTCCACCTCTGTAGTGTCCGTGACAGCTTCCCGGTTCATTGCCGCCGCACACCGCCCCGGAGAGGATTGGCGATCATGGAGTCGACCACCGAGCGGTACCGCGCCGCCCGAGATCTCCTGCAGGCATCCTCCCGCGACTACCGGACCGCGGTCTCGCGGTTCGCCTGGCCGGACTTCGGCGAACAGTTCAACTGGGCGATCGACTGGTTCGACGCGATCGCCCGCGGGGTGCGGCGCACCGCGCTGTGGATCGTCGAGGAGGACGGCTCCGAGGCACGCTATTCGTTCGATGAGATCGCCCACCGCTCGGACCAGGTCGCCGCGCATCTCGCGGCGCACGGCGTGGCCCGCGGCGACCGGGTGCTGCTGATGCTGAACAACCAGGTCGAGCTGTGGGAGTCGATGCTGGCGGTGATGAAGCTCGGCGCGGTCATCCTCCCGACGACCACCGCGCTGGGACCGGCTGATCTGGCCGACCGCATCACACGCGGCGAGGTGAAGCACGTGCTGGTCAACGCCGCGGACATCGGCAAGTTCGACACGGTGGCCGGCGGCTACGGCCGCTTCGCGGTGGGCCAGCCGGCGCAGGGCTGGGTCGCTTACCACGACGCGTACGGCCTCGACGCGCCTGCCGCCGCGCATCCAGGCACCGCGCCCTCGGATCCGCAGCTGCTCTACTTCACCTCCGGCACCACGAGCCGGCCGAAGCTGGTCGAGCACACTCAGGTCTCGTACCCGGTGGGGCATCTGGCGACCTCGTTCTGGGTGGCGGCCAAACCCGGCGACGTGCACCTGAACATCTCCTCGCCCGGCTGGGCCAAGCACGCGTGGAGCTGCTTCTTCGCGCCCTGGATCGCCGAGGCGACGATCTTCGTGTTCAACTACACCCGCTTCGACGCGGCCGCGCTGCTCGGCCAGATCCGCCGGGCCGGGGTCAACACCTTCTGCGCTCCCCCGACGGTCTGGCGCATGCTGATCAAGACCGACCTGTCGGGCGGCCCGGGACAACTCAGGGAATTGCTGTCGGCCGGGGAGCCGCTGAACCCTGAGGTGCTGGACAAGGTGCGCTCCGCGTGGGGCCTCACGATCCGCGACGGCTATGGTCAGACCGAACTGCCACTCGCCGTGGGCAACGTGCCCGGCATGCCGGTCAAGCCGGGTTCGATGGGGCTGCCGCTGCCTGGCGTCCCGATCGTGCTGGTCGATCCGGTCACCGGCCGGCCGGCTGAGGAGGGCGAGATCTGCGTCGACCTGGCCCGGCGGCCGATGAGCCTGATGACCGGGTATCAGGACGATCCGGAGCGCAATACCGAGGCCATGGCCGGCGGTTACTACCACACCGGCGACGTCGCCTCGCGGGACGCGGACGGGTACATCTTCTACGTGGGGCGCACGGACGACGTGTTCAAGGCCTCCGACTACAAGATCTCGCCCTTCGAACTCGAGAGCGTGCTCATCGAACACCCGGCGGTCGCGGAGGCGGCCGTCGTTCCCGCGCCCGATGAGCTGCGCCTGGCGGTGCCCAAGGCCTATATCGCGCTCGCGGCCGGATACGAGCCGTCAAAACTGACCGCGTTCGAAATCCTGCGGCACGCTCGCGAGCACCTGGCCCCGTTTCAACGGGTACGCAGGATCGAGTTCTTCGAACTGCCCAAGACGATCTCCGGCAAGATCCGCCGGGTCGACCTTCGCGCGCGCGAACAGCAGGCCGCGAGGGGCGAGACCGAGATCGCCGAGTGGCGCGATGATCAGTTCCCTGAGCTGCGGGGCTGAGACGGGGACCGACGCCGCGGTCCCCGTCAGCGGCCCAAGCGGCACATGCTGCCGAAACTACTCGGTCGGCTTTGTCGGCTTGGTCAGCCGATGCCAGTGGTCTGCAACGCGGTGGTCCAGTTGGTGCGTATCGCGGAGCGCGCGGCGGCCAGGGTGATGCGTCCGGAGCACACGGCGTTCTTCAGCTTGGTCTCGATGCCGTCCTTGGTGTACGAGGTCTGCGAACCGTAGTGCGGTTCGGGCCACAGGTTGCCCGGGTCACGCGGCGACCCGCCCAGCTCCAGCGGTACGAAGTGATCCTCCTCATAGTCGGACATACTGGTGTCCGCATAGCCGTAGTCGATGATGCCCTGGGCCTTGAGGGCGTTGGTGTAGGAGGTGGGCGGGCGCACGGTCGTGGTCCAGCCGGACACGCAGATCGTCGAGCCGATGGTCGCCTGCGTCACGGCCGGGTTGTAGACGCCGGGGGTGCAGATCGCGTCGGGCAGCGGCAGGTAGCTGGTGGAGCAGGTGCTGGCCTGGGCGGCTCCGGCGCCCGCGAAGATCAGGCCGCTGACAGACAGCGCGAGGGCGCAGCCGGTGACGGTGAAGGGATTGACGAGAAAGCGCATGCAGGTCTCCCGCGAGTTCGGCCCGGTGTGGGTTACCGGGACTCGTGTTCATGACACTGCGTCGCGGCCCGCGCAGATAGTCGCCGCGGGTAAACATTTGCCAGCATTCTGAGATCGAGAGGAATCCCGATGGCCGTGCGCTACCAATTGGTGATCGACTGCGCGGACCCCGACCGGCAGGCCCGCTTCTGGGCCGCCGCGCTGGGCTATGAACTCGCGCCGCCGCCGACCGGTTTCGCGACCTGGGACGAGTACTACCGCGACCTGGGCGTGCCGGAAGAAGAGTTGACCGGCGGCGCCGACCGGATCAGCGATCCGCAGGGCGGCGGGCCGGCCATCTGGTTCCAGGTGGTCGACGTCGAGAAGTCAGTGAAGAACCGGCTGCACATCGACGTCCACGCGAGCGGCGAGCGGTCCGACCCGCTCGAGACGCGCAAGCAGCGAGTGGACGCCGAGGCCGAGCGGCTGGTGAGCCTGGGCGCCACCAAAACCGTTGTCCTGTATCAGGAAGGGCTCGACCACTACGCGGTGGGGATGAAGGACCCTGAGGGGAACGAGTTCGACATCAACTGATCAACTGAACGCCATTTGTTACGCACGGCCTTGGCCTAGCGCGGCAGCGCCTCGTCGCTCATCCGCCGGCGGAAGAGCGAGGGATGCGCGCCGATCGCCGCCAAGCCGGTGACGGTCGCGCGCGGATCGTCTCCGGTCAGCAGCGTGCGCCCGAGAAGTACCGCGTCCGCGCCCTTTCTGGCGTAGGTGATCAGATCCGAACGTCCCGCCGCTCCGCATTCGGCCACGCGCACGACGCTCTCCGGGATTATCGGCAGCAGGTCGCACAGTGCGGCGCGACCCGCGTCCGCGTTCAGGTGCGCGGGCGGGCGCACTAGCACGGCGCGGGCAGCGGCGCGCAACGCGAGCATCAGGTCCGCGCCGTCCCGCACCTCGACCACAGCTGTCAGGCCGAGCGAGGCTGCCCGCTCCACCAGCGAGACCAGGGCATCGCACGGCAGAGCGCCCGCGGTCAGCAACACCAGATCCGCGCCGCTCGCCCGCGCTTCCCAGAGCTGGTAACTGGAAACGATCAGGTCCAGGTAAAGCACGGGCATCTGCGTGCGGGAACGGACGTGCGCCACAGCACGCCCCGGTTCGTGCGCGGCGTGCGGGACAGGTGCGATCGCGAGGGCCGAGAGTCCGCATTCCTCGCCGTGGTCAACCAGCGCGTTGTGTGGAGCGTGCGCGGGATCAAGCTCGGCGATCACGGCGACGCTGTCACCGCGCAACGCCGCCAAGCCGCTGCAAGGCACGAGGCGCGCGAGAGCCTCTCGTTGAAGTTCGGCGAGCGGCAGCGCGGCTTCGCGGGCGGCGACTTCGCCGCGTACTCGCGCCAGCAGCGCCTCGGATATCTCGCTCACCCGCTCGCCCCCTTTTGTCTCAGTCCGCTGAGGCCGACGCGCGGGCCGCCGTGATCGCAGACGCTGGCGGTGATGTGCCCGGCCAGCCAGGACGTTAACCGCATAGGAGGGATCGAAGGCAAATCAGGACCGCAGCTGCGAGAGCCCTGCGCTGCGGACGCATATCAGATGCCAGCCAAGCCCTTGTCTCGCACCGCTCCAGGGCTGATTGGACCGCTATCTCGCAGATACCAGGGTCACGGTCTGATCTCATCCGCTGATCCGAGGGCTTTACCGCGATCCGGCTGGCATTCTCGGGTTATCGTGGGGGCGTGTCGACGTTTGGGATCAGTGAAGCCGCCGAGTTGCTCGGGGTGAGTGCGGATACCGTGCGCCGTTGGGTCGACTCCGGGAGGCTGCCCGCCGAGCGCGAGCTCAACGGCCACCGCCGGGTGGCCGGCGCCGACCTGGCCGCGTTCGCCGCGTCGCTGCGCGACACCGCTGAGCACCAGCGGGCCGGCGGGGTGTCCTCGGCGCGCAACCGCTTCCGCGGGATCGTGACCCAGGTGGTGCGTGACGGGGTGATGGCCCAGGTCGAGATTCAGGCCGGTCCGCACCGAGTCGTCTCGCTGATGAGCCGCGAGGCCGCGGATCAGCTCGATCTGCAGGTCGGCACGGTGGCGGTCGCGGTGGTCAAGTCCACCAACGTCGTCGTGGAGATCTGAACGCCGGCCAGGCCGCACCGCGGCCACCTGACGACCAGGAGTGATCATGACTTTCGCGCTGCCCGGCCGTGGTGCCCGCACGCGCGCCGCTCTGGCCCTGGCCGGGGCGGTGGTGTTGGCCGGAGCTCTGGGATTGGCGGCCGTGGCCGGGTGCTCAAGTTCGAGTTCCGGCGCCGCCGCATCCGGGCCGTCCTCGTCCGCGGCTTCGTCGTCGACCAACTCACTCTCTGGCACCGTGACCGTATTCGCCGCCGCGTCGCTGACCGGAACGTTCACTCAGCTCGGCAAGGACTTCGAGGCCGCGCACCCGGGCGTGACCGTCAAGTTCAACTTCGGCGGCTCGGACACCTTGGCCGCCAGCATCGTGTCCGGCGCGCCCGCCGATGTGTTCGCCGCCGCGAGCACCGCCACGATGGGCACGGTCACCAAGGCCGGGGCCGCCACGGGCACGCCCACCGTGTTCGTGAAGAACCAGCTGGAGATCGCCGTGCCGCCGGGTGACCCTAAGGCCATCAAGACGCTGGCGGATCTCACGAAGCCGGGCGTGAAAGTCGCGCTGTGCGCGCCGACGGTACCCTGCGGCGCCGCTGCCGTGAAGGTCGAGGCCGCGGGGAAAATCAAGATCAATCCGGTGACCCTGGAGACCGACGTCAAGTCCGCGCTGACCAAAGTGGAACTCGGTGAGGTCGACGCGGCGCTGGTCTACCAGACCGATGTGAAGGCGGCCGGCGGCAAGGTGGAAGGCATGGAGTTCGCCGAGGCCGCCAAGGCGATCAACAACTACCCGATCGCCGTACTCAAGGACGCCCCCAACGCCGCCGCCGCGCAAGCCTTCATCGCGTTCGTGCTCTCCGCCCACGGCCGCGGCGTACTCAGCGCGGCCGGCTTCCAGAACCCGTGAGCCCCTACCTCCCGTGACGCCGAGCCTCAGGCCTCGCACAGGGCGCGCCGAACGCTCGCGGCGCGCCCCGCACTCCCTCGCGCCGCGGCGCGTGCCGTTCCCGCTACTACT
>NZ_DATNGK010000090.1:0-25698 GCF_035605935.1 Actinocrinis sp.
CGCCAAGCCGTCGTCGTCACGCAGGCAAGACTTGACACCCCCGATGATCGAGTTAAGATCGATTCAGGGCACTGATGCGCCTGTCCTCACTCGAACCGGATGATGGCCGCGCTGCCCGGTGGCACGGTCACGACAGCCGTCCCGCCGAGCACCGCGACGTGACTTGCCTGCGGCGGGAGGAACGCGCCGTGCGGACCGACTTGCTGCCCGCCGAGCGTGATCGCGGTGGTGGCGGCGAGACCGGCCGGATCCGAGGTCGTCAGGGAGATGATTCGGCCGTAATGCAGGCGCGCCGAGCCGAGATTCAGGCTGATCGTCGTCGGCCCGCTCGTCGCAGGATTCTGCACGTCGTCGAGAACCACCGTCAACTGGTGTCCATCGCGCACCGCATATGCGCGTACGTCGGCCTCATCGGGGTTGGTGACGCCGACGAACTTGCCCGCTCCGACGAGTGACGTGGCGAGCATGCCGTAGTAGATCGGGCGCGGCGTAAGATCGCCAGTTGTCGGGCACAGCGGCGTGTATGGGTCGCAACCTGCTGCGTTGGTACCGTCCATGAACTGCGCGTTCGCCACTCCGCGCTGCGCCAGCAGCAGGCCGTAGTCCAGCGCCCACAGCGAAGCGGCGAAGGTGTCGCTCACACCAGGCGCACCGGCGCAGACCACCGAGTTGGTCTCGGTCATCGCGGGCGTCACATGCAGGGCCCTGGCCGCGGTGACAAGGGCATCGGCGTTGGCGGTCTCGTACTGGACCGCGCCAGCGCCGAGCAGTTGGGCGGCGGTGACGGTCTGTCCGCTGCACACGCTGAGCGGGTACGTGTGGTCCGTCACCTCGGCCAGCCCGGGCGTCGGGTGCGCCGTCTCGTCGGCGGTGAACGCGGGCAGATAGGCCTGGTGATTGGTCTCCGCGTCCGGACCGGTCACCCGGATTCCCGGCGCGGCCTGTTCGATCGCGGTGGCGTATGCCTGGAAGGCCGCGAAGTAGGCCGCTTCGCTGCTGAAGTAGAAGTTCGGCTCGTTACCGATCTCGATGGCAATCAGCGAGCGGCCGAAGATCTGTTGCGCGTAGCGGGCTTCGTCGGCGGCGCGGGCCGCGTCGGGGTGCTTGAGGTTGACCGCGAGCACGACGCGCCAGCCGGCTGTCCGCGCGACGGTGGCGAGGTGGCTCAGCTTCTGCGGGGTGATCGTGCCGACCGCCCAGGACGGTGCGGTCTCGCCGGTCGAGGTCCAGAACGTGCTGTCGCCGGAATTGCCGCCGACCCGCAGGATTCCGCCACGTCCCAGAGTCCTGAGATATCCCGCGAGATCGGTTGCCGCGTAGTCGTCGGCGGCGAGCGTCGCGGCGCCGAAGGATAGGCCGACGAAGCCCGGGCGCAGCGGGTTTCCGATCTGATCAGGATGGATGCTGATCGCGAGGCTGGCGGCCGTGTTCGCTAAGGCGCCGGCCGGCGCGGGAACGGTCGCGTAAGCCGTACTGGATGCGAGAAGCGCGGCGACGGCGGCGCATGCTGCCGCGATCTGGATGCGTGCGCGGGCTCGAGCGGGGACGCGAACGTGCGATGTACGAATCATGGTTCTTGATCGACTCCTGCCTGGGGCGCTGAACCGCTGGCATGGGCGGCGCAGTGGTTGGCGGCCAAGGCGGTGACCGATGGTGGTGAAGAACCGTTCGCGATTCACTTTCCGGGCGATCACGCATGCCGGGCAAGGATTCAGCGAAGATTGTTTCAGAGACGTGATAGTCATTCAGAAGTGTGAACATGCACGATCATCGCAGCTACGCCAGGGAATCGTTTCCCGACAAAGCCTGCGGACCCGACCCCGCGCGAGTACATTCACCCCTGTGTGACAACGCGGCCTTTCGCGGCCGCGATCACGGTCGGCCCAGACGTGGGGCCTACCGACCGGAATGAACCGGTTCATGGATGTGAGCAGGCGGCTTGAGCCGTTTGCTCGCCAACACCCTGGGGGGAAACCAGATGATGCGTGTCAGCGTGCATACACGCTTCAGAAAAACGCTCATCGGCTCGATCGCCGCCTCGCTCGCCGCGCTCGGCCTGACCGCCGTGATCGCGACCGCGCAGGCCGCCGGGGGGCCGCCGAGCTTCGTACAGCAGGTGAACGCGCATCATGCGAACGTCGTCTCCACGGCCGTGACGCTGCCGGCCGCGGTCACTTCCGGCAACCGGCTCGTCGTCGAGGTCGGGGTGTGGAACTCCAAGTCGGCCACCACAAACGCGGTCACCGACTCGGCCGGCAACACCTACACCGAGCTGACCCATTTCACCGCCTCGGATCACACCGAGCTAAGCGTGTGGAGCGCCCCGATCACCGCCGGTGGCGGCACCGCGCCCACCGTCACCGCGAAGGTCACCTCGGCCGCGGACATGGCGGTCGCGGCCCTCGAGTACTCCGGCCTCGCGCCGAACAGCGACGCTTCGATCGTCGACGTGCAGTCGCACGCCACCGGCACTACCTCCGCCGCGGGCACCGTCGCCGCCGGCGCGACCACAGCCGTGGCGGCGAACAACGAACTCGCGCTCGGCTTCTACACCGACTCCGGTTTCCGCGCCGCCCTCTCCCCCGGCTCCGGATTCACCGCGCGCTCGAACATCTCCAGCGCCTCCGACATGGAACTGCTGGTCGAGGACCAGGCGGCGGCGCTCGGCGCGACACCGAACGCCTCGTTCGGCACCGGCGGCAACACCGTCTGGCTCGCCGCGACAGTCGTGCTCAAGGGCGCCTCGTCCTCCTCCTCGCCGACCGTCCCGGGCACGCCGAGTTCGGTGACCGCGACCGCGGGCAACGGTTCCGCCACTGTGTTCTGGTCGGCCCCGTCGGACGGCGGCTCGCCGATCACGTCGTACACCGTCACGCCGTACGTCGGCAGCACAGCCCAGTCCGCGACGATCGTGAGCGGTTCACCCCCCTCCGCCTCCGCGCTCGTCGCCGGCCTGACCAACGGAACCAGCTATACCTTCACCGTCACGGCGACCAACGCCATCGGCACATCAGCCGCGTCCGCGGCGTCCAACGCGGTCGTTCCGAGCGCGCAGCCGCAGGGCCAGTGGGGCCCGCTGGTCACCGCGCCGTACGTCTCGATCCACACGGTGCTGCTGAACGACGGCAAGGAGATCCAGTGGGACGGGTGGAAGACCCCGACCCAGACGTACCTCTACGACCCGGCCGCGGGCACCTACACCGAGATCGACGCCCCGGCGAGCATCTTCTGCGGCGGTAACGCGAAGCTGCCGGACGGCCGAGTGCTTGTAGTCGGCGGTTTCGGAGTCGCGGCCACCGGGATGCTCGGCATCGTCGACACCAACATCTTCAACCCGGCGACGCAGACCTGGACGAAGATGGCGAACATGCACCTGCCGCGCTGGTATCCGGACCTGACCGAGTTGCCGGACGGCCGGTACGTGGTGATCAGCGGAAACTCCACGGACTCGTCGACGTGGGCTGACACGCCCGAGCTGTACGACCCCTCGACGAACAGTTGGACGCTGCTCTCGGGCATCACCACCTCGCAGGTGCACGAACTCGAATATCCGTTCTCTTACCTGGCACCGAACGGGAAGGTCTTCACGATCGGCCCGCGCGAGGACGTCTCCTACTGGTTGGACGCGAACGCGCAGAGCTGGACGCCGGTCGGGTCAAGCGGCGTGGTCAACGGCTCGTCGGTGATGTACCTGCCGGGCAAGATCCTCTATAGCGGCGGCGCGTCGAGCATCAGCACGAGCACCCCGGCGCAGGCGAACGCCGCGACCATCGACCTGACCTCGCCGACCCCGACGTGGAAGTCGGTCGCGCCGATGAACAACGCGCGGATCTATCACACGCTGACCATGCTCGCGGACGGCAAGGTGCTCGCGGTCGGCGGCGGCACGGTCTCGGACCAGATGCAGATCACCAACGGCGTGATGCCCGCGGAGATCTGGGATCCGGCGACACAGCAGTGGACCACGATCGGCTCCATCGCTGCGGCGCGCAACTACCACTCGACCGCGGTGCTGCAACCGGACGGCACCGTGCTGGTGTCCGGCGGCGGGCACCCGGAGACGCTCAACGACCCGGGTGAGTTCAACTCGCAGGTGTATTCGCCTGCTTACCTTTTCAACGGCCCGCGCCCGACGATCAGCTCGGCTCCGGCCTCCGCGCAGTACGGCTCGGCGATGACGATCTCCACGCCGGACGCGGCGAACATCGGCTCGGTGAACCTGGTCTCCTTCGGCGCGGACACGCACCAGTCGGACATGGACCAGCACTTCGTGCCGCTGTCGTTCACGGCCGGCTCGGGCTCGCTGTCGGTCACGGCTCCGGCGAACGGCGCGATCGCGCCTCCCGGCGATTACATGCTGTTTATCCTGAACAAGGCCGGGGTGCCGTCGATGGCCGCGACGGTGCACCTCACCGCCGCTCCGGCGACGGCCCCGGCCGCTCCGACCGGCGTCACGGCGACGGCGGGCAACGGCTCGGCGTCGGTGTCGTGGACGGCTCCGAATAACGGCGGCTCGCCGATCACGTCGTACACGGTTACGCCGTACGTGAACGGGACAGCTCAGAGCACGACGACGGTCAGCGGCAACCCGCCCTCGCCGAGCGCGACGGTATCGGGACTGACCAACGGAACCAGCTACACCTTCACCGTCACGGCCACCAACGCAGTGGGCACGTCGCCCGCGTCCGCACCGTCGAACGCGGTCACGCCCTCGAGTGTCGTAACGCCGGCGTTCGTGCAGCAGATCTCCACGCACAAGGCGGGAGTGTCATCGACGTCTGTAACGCTCGGCTCGCCGTCGGTCGTCGGCAACCGCATGGTCGTCGAGGTCGGGACGTGGGGTTCCGGTTCGCCGACCGCGAAGGGCGTGACGGACTCGGCCGGGAACACCTACACCGAGTTGACGCACTTCACCGCCTCAGATCACACCGAGATGAGCGTGTGGAGTGCGCCCATCTCGACGAGCGGTGGCACGCCACTGACCGTCACCGCGAGCACGACGTCGTCCGGTGACATCGGCCTGGCGTCGATGGAGTACTCCGGTTTGTCCACGGCCTCCGGAAGCAGCGCGCTCGACGTGCAAGCGACGGCAACCGGAAAGACGACCGGCGCGGCGACGGTCTCCTCCGGTGCGAGCGCCGCGGTCGGCGCGAGCAGCGAGCTGGCGCTTGGCTTCTACGCCGACTCAGGGTTCGGCGACACCATCGGCACCGGCTCCGGCTTCGCGTCTCGGGTGAATGTCTCGAACACCTCGGACATGGAGCTAGCGGCGGAGGAGGAACTGGTGAGCCAGGGCAGCACGCCGAGCGCGACGTTCACGAGCAGTTCCACCACGGTGTGGCTGGCGGCGCTGCTGGTGTTCAAGCACGCGTAGATAGGTAGGCACGACAGGCTTACGTCTGGGTCGGCAGGACGGATGGGGGCTGGGGCAGCGGCGCGCTCCAGCCCCCATCCGCGCGACCGAATGGTTGTCCGGTTCAGCGGGACAACCCACCCTGCAGCGGCCCCCGTCTCGCAGCGAGAACGGCGGGCGGCGGTCTGGTGGTTGTCCCGCTCAACCGGACAGTCGCGGGCCAGTGGCGCGCGGACGGCTCCCCCTCGCAAAGCCGCCCGCACGCCTGCCTGATCGCTTGTCGCCTACTCGGTGCGCAGCGCGGTCGCGGTACGGGTCTTGGCCGCCCAGCTCGCCGGGAGCAGCGCGCCCGCGATCGCGATGGCCAGCCCACCAAGGGCGAGCAGGACCGTCTCCGTGCCTCGGTACACCGTGATGTACGCGTGTGGGAGGTTGGTTCCGGCGGTGTGCGCCATGACCGGCACGACGTAGCTGTGCAGCGCGATTCCGATCGGCACGCCGATGATTCCGGCGCACAGCCCGACGAGCGTGACCGAGCTGAGCACCATCGCAATGGTCTGTCTCGGGCTCATCCCGATCGCCTTGTAGACCCCGAGGTCGTGCACGCGCTCGCGGGTCTCCAGGACCGCGGCGTTGAGCACGGCGAGCCCTGCCACGGTGGCGAGCATCGCCGTGAGGATGGCGATCATGCCCTCGAAGAAGGGCAGCGTCGAACCGCCGCTATCGGCGGCCGCGTCTTGCGCCTCGGCGTACATCGGATGCAGCTTCGCGTTGAGGGCCTTGATATAGGCGGCGCGGTCGACCCCGGGGTTGAGGTGGATCTCGAAGCCGCTGATCCGGTCGACATGATCGACCGCGGAGAGCGTGCGCGCATCGGTGATCAACTCACCGTTCTGGGAGCGCAGGTCGAACACCTCGCCGACGATCCGCACCGGGATCAGCACGCCGTGGTCGGTCAACGTGATCGTCGAACCGATCGAGGTACCGGTGTTCTGGAGGAACCGGGTCGGCACGACCGCTTGCCCCGGGCCGGTGAACCAGGAGCCTGAGATGAGTGGCACGCTGTCCACCGCGGCGGCTCCTTGAAGCGTGCGCACCTGCGTCGTCCCGGAGAGCCCGGAGACCGCCAGCTCAGTTCCGCCGGTGCCGTAGTACGAGCGGGTGCCCGGCTGAGCGGCGATCGCGGCTGCCACCGCCTCGGGGTCGGCCGCGGGCTGGCTGACACCCTTCGGACCGGCGTGCACCACGTCGCCGCCGTCGCTCGTCGCCCCGATATCGACCGCGACGTCTGCGGTGCCGTTGCGGTTCTGGCCGGCATGTACGTCGTTGAACGAGCTGACCAAACCGAGGGCGAAGGTGAGTGCGGTGGCCCCAAACACGACCGACGCGGCGACCGCGAGGGTGCGCGCGGGCCGGGCGAACGGGCCGCCGAGCCCGAGGGAGACCGCG
This sequence comes from Actinocrinis sp., assembly GCF_035605935.1. Taxonomy (GTDB): domain Bacteria; phylum Actinomycetota; class Actinomycetes; order Streptomycetales; family Catenulisporaceae; genus Actinocrinis. The sequence goes on from NZ_DATNGK010000090.1 coordinate 6,803, forward strand.
CGCGGCAGTGGCACGCGGCTGAGAACACGGCGCGCAACGCGGCCGCGTCCGCTCTTGGGGCTGCGGCCCACCGCGATGGCCTCGACGGTGCGCAGTCTTCCCGCGCGCAGAGCCGGCGCGAACGCGGTCAGCGCGACGAGCACGACCGCGCCACAGGGTGCTGCGATGTCGATCCAAGTGGCGACCGAGAGCGACACAGTGCCATAAGCGAACTCGGCTCGACTCAGCAACGGTTTAGCGAACACGTTCCCGAGCACCACCCCGAGCGCGATGCCGATGATGGAGGGGATGAGCGCCTGCGTGATATAGGCGCGCACGATCTGCGCGGGAGTGAATCCCAGGGCTTTGAGAATACCGATGCGCCGCAGTGACGCCCCGACCGCTCCGCTGACCACGTTGCCGATGATGATCACTGACATGATGAGGCCGAGCACGCCGAACGCGACGATGAAGGGCACGAACGGCGCGGTGTTGCGTTCCGCGTCCAGCTTGGCGGAGAGCCAGGAAAGCGCCCCGGTGACCGCGCCGTGCGGGAGCGCCGCCGCCACTGCGTTGCGGTCGGCGGTGACCTGCGTATCGGTGCCGGCGTTGGCGAATCGGTAGAGCATCTGGATTCCGGGGACGGTGCCCGGCTGGGTCAAGGCAGGGATCTGACTCGGCTGGACCCAGGCGTCGGCGGTGCCGGTGACCGACTGTGCGACGCCGACGACCGTGAGGACCGGCTTGCCGGGCAGATCCGGGAAGGTCATCGTCATGCCGACGCCGCCGCGCGGTCCGAAGTAGCTGGTGGACAGTACGATCTCGCCCGGCTTCGAGGCCCAGCGCCCCTGTGTGATCGCCAGATCGTCGACCGATCCACCGGGGATGGCGCGGCCGACGATCAGCATCGGTGGCAGTCCGATACCTGGGAAGTCGCCGCCGCTAGGGCTGCCGTGCTCGGCGATGATCTGCGGATAAGGGCCGGAAGCTGCGGTGACGCCCTGGACGTGCGCGGAGGCGGCCATCTGCGCGCTCGTCGCCTTCGAACCGTCGGCTAGGACGGAAAGATGCGCGCCGCGCTGGGTGTTGAAGGCGTGGTCGAAGGGCGCCCGCGAGGCCATGAGCAGAGCGCCGGCCAGCACCGTGGAGGTGACAGCCATCATCGTGGACAGCACGATGACTAGTGTCTGGACCCTGCGACGGCCGACTCCGGCTCGTACCACGCGTCCCAGCGCGCCGCCCCGGCCGTTGCCGAGTTGAGTGCCGTGCGAGATCATCGCGCCGCCCCCTCCGTGGGGAAGGGGGCGACGCTTGCTGCGGCGCCGGATCCGGTCACGTCGGGCTGAGCGGTGTCGCTGGCGATCCGACCGTCGATAAGCCGCACGGTACGCGTCGCGCAGGACTGGGCGAGGGTAAGGTCGTGCGTGACCAGCAGCACGGTCTGCCCGTCAGCGTTGAGCTCTGATAACAGCCCCCTTACATCCTGCCCGGACGCCGTGTCCAACGCACCGGTCGGTTCATCGGCGAGCAGGAGCGCCGGGCGGTTGATCAGGGCCCTGGCAACCGCTACCCGCTGGCGCTCGCCGCCGGAGAGCCGACCGGGATAGGCCCGGGCGTGTCTGGCGATCCCCAGCGTCTCCAGCAGTTCCGCGGCCCGGGCCCGGGCCAGTGCGCGCGGCATCCCGGCCAACTGGGCCGGCAACAGCACATTGTCGCCCACGGTCAGGTCGTCGAGCAGATTGAAGAACTGGAAGACCATGCCGATCTGGGTCCTGCGATACTTCGCCGATCCGCTTTCCCCCAGTTCGTCGACCCGCGTCCCCGCCACCGTCACGGTGCCCGTGCTGGGCCGGTCGAGACCCGCGATCAGGTTGAGCACGGTCGACTTGCCGCTGCCGGAGGGTCCGAGGATCGCGACCGCCTCCCCTGGCTCGACGGTCAGCGAGATGTCGTCCACGGCCGGCGGTCCGCCGTCATAGCTCTTGGTCACCTGGTGCAGTTCGATCAACGGCGCGTCGTCCATCGCCGGTCTCCTTCGTCTCGGACAGGGTGCTCGTTCCTGACAGCCGACGAAGGTAGGCCCGCCCGCCCGGCCGCACGTCGCTCGGCAGGGCGAAATCCCGTACCTCGCTTGGCGCATACCGGCCCGCGTCATCCTGCGGATGTATCCGCGAGATGTACCGGCTCGCGCGCTGGGAGGGATGTGCTGCGGCAGGCGCGGCGCGAGAATGGCTCGGTGACCACGGCTGACTTCGCGCGCATCGCGGGCGGGCTGCGCCGCCGGGCGGCCGCGGCGTTCGTCCCCTCGCGCGAGCTGCCCCTGCCCAGCAGGCGCGGCTGGATCTTCGACGTCGTGCTGGCGCTGGCGCTGACCGCGGCCGCGATCATCTCGGTGAGCAGGCAGGATCACGGCCTCATCGCGACGCCCCGGTTCCTGCCGGATGGAACGGTGGTCCCGATCGTGCGGCAAGCCGGTACGCCTGCGGCCGAGCTGCTGATCGCCGCGATCGCTTCGGCACCGCTGGCGGCGCGGCGCCGGTATCCGATGAGCGTGTTCTGGGTCATGTTCGTCGCGGTCATCAACACCACGAACACGCCGGCCGTCCTGTTCGTGACCATCGTCATCGCCGCGTACAGCTCGGTGGCGTACAGCCCGTACCGCGTGCTGGCTGTCGGCGGCCTGATGCTCGCCGCGCTCGCTGTCGCCGCCCGGTCCGGCAATGCGATTCCGCGGATCCCGAACTCGCTGAGTCCGTTCGTGATTCTGCTACCGGTCGCCTATGCCGGGACCGCGGTCCGGCGCTGGCGGCAGCAGACGGCGGCCAGTTTGGCCCGGATCCTCGCGCTGGAACTCGGCCAAGAGGAGGCCACCCGCGAAGCGGTCGAGTTGGAGCGGGCACGGATCGCGCGGGAGCTGCACGACGTGGTCACGCACAACGTGAGTGTGATGGTGGTCCAGGCCGGCGCGGCCCGAAAGGTAATGAGCGCCTCCCCCGAACAGGCTACGCAGGCGCTGCTCGCGGTCGAGGCCAGCGGCCGCACCGCGATGACCGAACTGCGGCAGGTGATGGGGCTGCTCACCAGCACCACGCCGGAACTGGAACTGGAGCCGCAGGACGCGAAGCCGAGAGCCTCGGCACGCACCGGGGCCGGGGTCGCGGCAGAGGAACTCGGCCCGGACTCACAATTCGCCCCACAGCCCGACCTCGATCAGCTCGAATCGCTGGTCGACCGGGTGCGCGCGATCGGCGTGCCGGTAACGCTCACCTTCACCGGCACGCCCCGGCCGCTGTCGCCAGGTGTCGGCCTGGCCGCGTATCGAGTCGTCCAGGAAGCGCTGACAAACACCGTCAAGCACGCGGTCGGCGCGTCCGCCGCGGTCACCGTGACGTACAGCGCGCACGAGCTACGGCTCGAGATCGCGGACACCGGCGGGGTGCCGGGCGAAGCGGCGGCGACCGGCAACCGGCGCGGTCTGCTCGGCCTGCGCGAGCGGCTGGCGGTCTATGGCGGCAGGCTGGAAACGACACGCCGGCCAACCGGCGGCTTCCGGGTCATCGCCGTCATTCCCGCGGAGGAGGAGTGAGCATTCAGAGGACGCTGCGCGTGCTGGTCGCTGACGACCAGGCGCTGGTGCGTACCGGTTTCCGGATGATTCTGGCGGCCGACGGAATCGACGTGGTCGGGGAGGCGGCGAACGGGCTCGAAGCTGTCGAGGCGGCACGCAGCACCCGGCCGGACGTGGTGCTGATGGACATCCGCATGCCGGAGGTGGACGGGCTGGAGGCGACCCGGCGGATCCTCGGAGATTCGAGCACAGACGGACACGGCGTCGGCAACGGGAGCGACGCTGCCGCGCCAGATCGGCCGCGAATCATCATCCTGACGACGTTCGACCTGGACCGGTATGTGTACGAGGCGCTCGCCGCCGGCGCGAGCGGCTTTTTGCTCAAGGACGTCACACCGGAACACCTGGTCGGCGCGGTGCGGCTGGTGCGCTCCGGTGACGCTCTGCTCGCGCCGACCATTACCCGGCGTCTGGTCGAACGCTTCGCGCGGCACGACGAACAAACGCAGGGACGACAGGCGCATCGCAATCTCTCCGCGCTCACCCAGCGAGAGGTTGAGGTGTTGCGGCAGCTCGGCAGGGGTCTGAGTAACGCGGAACTGGCCGCGCAGTTCCACCTGAGCGAGGCCACCGTGAAAACCCACGTGGCCCGCATTCTTGCCAAGCTTCAACTGCGCGACCGGGCACAAGCGGTGGTCATCGCATATGAGAGCGGCCTGGTGCGTCCCGTGTCAGATGGATACGAAGGGGTAGAGCGCCGAGCTGAGTCGTCGTGAGGTCGAGGGAGGTAAGGGGACTGTGCCGGATTCGGGACGCGGGTCGATCCTGGTCGGGACCGCCGGCTGGGCTGACAGCGACCTGATCGCCTCCGGCTGGTACCCGCCCGGCGTGCGCAGCCCGGCCGATCGGCTGCGGCACTACGCGAGCCTGTTCCCGCTCGTCGAGGTCGACTCGCCCTACTATGCGATCCCCGACGCCTCGGTTGTGCGCGGTTGGGCCGAGAACACTCCGGACGAGTTCGTCATGGACGTCAAGGCGTATTCGCTGTTCACCGGCCAGCGCACTCCGGTCACCTCGCTTCCCCCGGATCTGCGTGAGCTGACCGAGCACGCCTGGATCTCGCTGAGCAACGCGCCGCAGGAAGTTCTCGACGAGTCCTGGCGCCGGTTTCATCAGGCCATTGAGCCGCTGCGCGCGGCCGGTCGGCTCGGGCTCGTCGTGCTGCAGTTCCCTGCCACGTGCCGTCCGGGACAAAGCGGCGAGCGGATGATCGCCGAAGCGCTGGCCCAGTGCGCGCCGGTGAAAGCAGCGGTCGAATTCCGCAACGGCGCCTGGCTCGATGATCGCCATCAAGACCGCGCCCTCGGCCTGCTGCGCGAGCACGGCGCCGCGCATGTGTGCGTTGACATGCCGCAGTCACACCCCAATGCGATGCCGCTACTGCTCGCCGCGACCGCGGATACCGCCGTGGTCCGGTTGCACGGCCGCAGCGAACAGTGGATCGGCGGCGACAAGCGCGAGCGGTACCGGTACGAGTACTCGGCAGCCGAACTCGACGCGTGGGCCGAGTGCGCGCGGCAACTGTCCAAGTGTGCTGATTCGGTGCACATGGTCTTCAACAACTGCTGCGGCGGCGCGGCGCAGCGCGCCGCCGCGGGGTTGTGCGACCGGATCGAGAACGCCTAACCGATCAGTGCGCCGTACAGCTCAGGTTCGGCAGCGAGGTCGGTACGGCGCCGGAACCGAGTAACCCGAACGTTGTCGAGCCGCTGGGAGACAGCGCGCCGTTGTAGCTCAGATTCGAGACCGTGACCGCGGCCCCGGATTGGGTCTGTGTCGCGTTCCAGATCTGCGAGATGGTCTGCGAACCAGGCCACGAATATCCGACGTTCCAGCCGCTGATCGCCTTGCTGCCCGAGTCGGTCACCGTGAAGCCGAGCTGGAAGCCGCCGCTCCACGAGTTGGTCACCGACCAGGTCGCCGTGCAACCGCCCGCCGAACCCGACGAGCTGGCCGAGGGCGAGGAGGAGGGGGACGAACTCGGCGACGAGGACGGGCTCGCGGAGGCGCTGGCCGACGCGCTCGCGCTCGGGCTGGCCGAGTGTGACGGGCTCGCGGAAGGCGAACCGGAGGGCGAGGAGCCGCTGCCGTTGGTCAGCACGACCACGGACTGCGCCGGGATGGTGAGCGATCCGCCGGAGAACGTGCTCTGCGCGATGGTCGGGTTGGCCGCGCTGTAGACGTATTCGGTCTCTGAGTTGCTGGTGATTCCGAGGCTCGCGGTGCTCACCGTGTAAGCGTTCGATGGGTCGGCATTGGCGAGCAGGACCGAGTACGAGCCGCCGGGCGCGCTGGAGGAGTAGCCGTAAATGTTCGGCGTGGCGACGCTCAGGGTGCTGACCTTCGCGCCGCTGACCGCAAGCTTCGAGGCCAGTTCGTAGCCGTAGTACGGCGCGTACGGGGTGTCCATGGCCGGCTCGCCGCCGGTCGCGGAGGAGAACATGCCGAAGTCGGCGGTCGAGGTGCCGTAGTTGTGCACGTCCCACCAGTCCACGCTCTGCGCGCCGTAGGACAGCCATTCGAGCGCGTTGGCGGCGGCGAACAGCGCGCCGACCGGCTCCTCGTTCCACTCGTTCGCGGTCTGCGACATGTTCGTCTCGCCAACCACGAAATAGGCCTTCGGGTCGTAGGTCGAAAGGGTGGACTTCACCTCGGCGGCCGCGGCCGGGATGTTGTCGACCAGCTCCATGATCGACTGCACGCTCTCGGTCGGCACCCCGTTGATCGGGTACCAATGCACGTCCGCGCAGTCGATATTCGAGGCGTCGGCCTGCAGGATTGTGCTGTTCCAGGTCTGCCAGTTATCCACGCCGGAGCCGGGCGCGAGGCCGCCGTCCATGCCGTAGTCGTAACAGATCTGCGCCTTCGGGTCGGCCGACTTGATCGCCTGCATGTACGCCAGGCCGTTGCTCGCGTAGGAGGCGGCGGTGTGCGCGCCGGTGTGGTTGTCGGTTTCCCAGGACCCGTAGTTCTCGTTGCCGATCTCCCAGAGCGAGACGCCCTGGCCCGCGGTCGTCGCGGCCTGCTTCGCCCACGCGCCGGCGCTGGCCGCGGTGTCGGAGCCGTAGTTGACGGTCACGAACTTCTGGCCGCCGCTGATCGAGTCGACCTGGTTCGAGTACTGCGCGAAGTTGACCGGCTGGGTTTGGCTCTTGGCGGTATTGGTCTGCCAGTTGTACTCGTCGGCCCACGAGCCTCCGGGGTAGCGGATCAGGCCGGTGTGCGCCGCGTTGAGGTCAGTCGATATCGCCGAGTCGACGAAGTTGGTGTCCCAGGACGCGGTGTTGACGCCCAGGGGCGTGAGGGGGCCGGAGAGCACGGCGCTCGATGAACCCTGGCTCGGTCCGGTGCAGCTGACTGCCGGCACCGGGTTGGACGTGCCGTTGTAGCTTCCGTGGAAGCCGAAAGTGGTGCTCGCGCCGGGGGCGAGGGTCGCGTTGTAGCTGCCTGCGGGCGTCGCGGTCACCAATGTGCCGTTCTGCACGACGTTCGCGCTGTACGGGCTGCCGGCGATGATCGCCTGGCCGGCCGTGTAGTTCCAGCTGATATTCCAGGTGCTGATCGCGTAGGTCGCGTTGTTGGTCACGGTGACCGTCACGCCGAAGTCGGGCGGGCTGTTGGTCGGGGTCTGCCAGCCGATCGTGTAGACCGCGCTGCACGCGGCCCCGGTGTCGGCCGGGGCGCTGGAGGCACCCACCGTGACCGCGGCGAGCGTGGCGCCCGCCGTCAAGGCGAGCGCCGCGGCGCTGCTGCCCCAGCGCCTGGATCTGATGCTCATAGCGGGCCCTTCGAAAGACATTGACCGGTTAAGCGCGCTTGGATGCTACGACCGGCCGTCGATAAGTCAAGGACCTGCGAAACTTTCACGCCGCCGTGACGACCCGGCGACTCGGTCGGGCGACCGCACCGAGCGCGATCGCCGCGAGCACCATGACCGCCACGCCGTATTCGCGCGCCGCCGGCAGCAGACCGCCGTGCACGACCAGGAATCCGCCGCCGACCGCGGGCAGGCCGAGCGCGAGGTATGAGACCACGTACACGGCGGACAGCAGTCCGGAGCGCTCATGCGGCGCGGCGAGCGGAACGACGGTGCGGATGGCGCCCTGGAACCCTGCGCCGAATCCAGCGCCCGCGATGACCGCGCCGATGAAGAAGGCGAGGCTGGAGCGCGTCTCCATGCCCAGCAGCGTGACGCCGACGCCGGCGAGCAGCCACGCCGTGCCCAGCAGCATCACGGTTCGTGCGGGGGCACCGCGAAGCAGCAGGACAGCCACGCCGCCGCTTGCGCCCATCACGAATAGCGGCAGGCCGCCGAGCACCGGCGAATGCGAGCCGGTGACCAGGCCGACGACCGCCGGTCCGACCGAACCGTAGAACCCGGCCAGCGCCCACAACGCGATCAGCACCGGCAGCGACTTGAGCACTGGTCCGCGCGCCGCCCGCGGAACCCCGAACTGCGGGCGCAGTGAGGCCAGCGCCCCGGACTCACGGGCCGAGGTCTCGCGCATCAGCGCCACGCCGATCGCCTGCGCGGCGAAGATAGCGAACAGCACGAGGTAGACCAGGTGTTCGGGAGCGGGCAGGTACTGGACCAGCACACCGGAGAGCAGCGCTCCGGCCGCGGTTCCGGACAGCGGGGCGACCGCGTTGGTGATCGTGCCCTTAGCCCGGTCGACGTCCAGCAGTCCGGCCCCGACTGCGCCGAGGGCGCCACCGGTGGCGATGCCTTGCACGATTCTCGCCATCATCAGGGTACTGACGCTGCCCGCCGTGATGAAGACGAGCATGGACGCGGCCTGCAAGCCGATCGCGGTGATCAGGACCGGGCGGCGGCCAACGTGGTCGGAGAGCGAACCGACCGTGAGCAGCGCGCCGAGGACGGCCAGCGCGTAGCTGCCGAAGACGACGGTCGTGGTGATCGGCGAGAAGTGCCAGGCAGCCTGGTAACGCGCGTAGAGCGGAGTTGGGGCGCTGGAGGCGGCGAGGAAGGCGACGACGATCGAGGCCTGGAGGTAGAACGCGACGCTGTCGGGGAGCAGTGGTCTGAGCCGACCAGGGCTCGCATGGCGGGGCGTGACCCGGTTCGGCGCGGCGATCGGATAGCCGACTTCAGTACGCGCCGGCTGGATGACATTCGAGGGCTGGACGGCGGTCACGCTGGGCATCTCAGGCTCCTATGGCTCGACCTGCACTATCAGTCAGACCGGTCTGTCTGCTCACCGAGACTAGACAGACCGGTCTGGTATAGTCAAGCCATGGCCGCGAAAAGTGCCGAACAGCTCTCCGCCCGCGAGCGCCTGCTGGCCGCCGCGAACGAGCTGTTCTACGAAGAGGGCGTGAACACGGTCGGCATCGACCGGGTGATCGAGCGCGCCGGAGTCGCCAAGGCGACGCTCTACAGCGCGTTCGGCAGCAAAGACGAGCTGATCCGTGCCTATCTCGAGCAGCGCTACCAAGCTCGGCGGGAACGCACGATGCGCGCGCTGGAAAAGTACGAGTCGCCGCGCGAGCGCTTGATGGCGGTCTTCGACACGCTGGCCGACTCCCTGTCCCAGCCGAACTATCACGGGTGCGCGTTCGTCAACGCGAGCGCCGAAGCCCGGCCTGGCAGCCCGATCGAGACCGCGGTCGACGGGTATCGCGGCTGGCTGCGCGGACTTCTCACTCAGCTGGCGCAGGAGGCGGGCGCGGCCGATCCGCAGCAGCTGGCCTGGCAGCTACACCTGCTCTACGACGGGGCGAGCGTTTCGGCGCGCATGGACCATGATCCGGGCGCGGCCTCCCCGGCGCGGCAGGCGGCCGAGGCGCTGATCAGCGCGGCGCTGGGATAAGGTCTCGGACTCGGAGGGCTTACGGGACGCGGGCGACCGCGCCATAGTGCGGCAGCCGCAGCTTGACCGGGGTGTCGCCGGTGTCCGGATGCCAGTGGGTCACCACGACCACGCCTGGCTCCACCAGGTCGAGCCCGTCGAACCAGGAGGCGATGCGCTCGCGGGTGCGCGAAGTGATCGGGCTGGTGGACGCGCGGTACAGACTGAAGATCAGGTCGGTCTCGGTGTCGTCGAAGTCGTCGATGCTGCCGTGCGAGATCATCAGATAGCTACCTGGAGCGAGCGCGGCGAGATAGCGGGCGATCAGCCGGTCGGGGTCGTCGGACTCCGGGATGTGCGGCAGCACCGAAGCCATGATCAACCCGAGCGGCCGGCGCAGGTCGAGCAGCCGCTCCACCTCCGGAGCGCCGAGAACCGCGTCGACGTGCCGGATGTCGGCGTGCAGGATCGCGGCGCCGGAGTTGCCGATCAACAGCGTCTCGCTCGCGTGCACCGCGACGGGTTCGGCGTCCACGTAGACGACGCGCGCGTCCGGGTTCACGGCCTGGGCGATCTCGTGCACGTTGCCGACCGTCGGCACTCCGGAGCCCAGATCGAGGAATTGGTCGATGCCCTGCCCGATCATGTAGCGCACGGTCCGGCGCAGAAAGTCACGGCTGGCACGCGCCGCCGCCTTTACTCCGGGGAATGCCGCTTCCGCCGCTTCCGCGGCCTCCCGGTCGGCCTCGAAGTTGTGGAAGCCGCCGAGATAGTAGTCGTACATCCGCGCCGGATTGGGGCGATGCGGGTCGAGCTCATGCGCGTGCAGCGTCATCGCCTCCACAACAAGGACCGTATGCGTCTCCACAGTACTCGCTATACGCACCATGACGCATGGCGAACATCTTGATCCCCATTGGTATCCTGACCTGCGAAACGGTATATCACCGTGCGATATCACCCGGTGACATTGAGCAGCGCGAAAGCGGCTGATCGCGGCCACGGAACGGTGCCTCGCAGCAGCCGGGGAAATGGGGTGTGAAATGCACGCGAATAACCGCGAAACGCAAACGACCCGCAGGCTGCTTCCCTGCCGGAGCGTCGCAGGATCCGCACCCGAGAGTGACGGTCTGAACGCCGCGGCCGGGCACCGGGGACGATGCCGGTGAGCCTGCGGGCCGGGTGACTGCTGATATTCGCCCGCCGCCGAGCCTGTCGGTGAAAGCCGGCGAGGCCTGACTTTCCGGCGGGGCAGGGCGGCTAGCGGACAGCCACCTCACGCGTCCTGGCAATACTCATACTGCAGGATCACCTCCTTTCGGTGTGCGGCCACGTTATGCCGAGCCCTGGACCGACGCAATTGAATTAATCTTGCCGCAGGCACGGCCGAGTCCGATCCGAAGGGTGACCGCGTTGACTACCACGCTCGAAGTCCAGATCCTGCGAGTCTTCGCCGATCAGCGCGGCGAACACGGAAACGAGCTCGGTGTCGTGTACGACGCGGCCGGATTGCCGGGCGACTTGGGCATCGAGCTGACCGCGCACCTCGGGTTCAGCGAAACCGTGTTCGTCGACGACGAGCCGCGCGCCGCGTTCCGCATCTTCACCCCGGCCGTGGAGCTGAAGCTGGCGGGGCATCCGACCGTCGGGACCGCGTGGGTGCTCGGCGAGCGAGCCGGCGGGAACGTGCCCGCCGTAGTGCGGCCGCGGCTCGCGACAGAAGTCGCGGCGTGGCGGGAGGAAGACGGCGTCGTGTGGATTCGTGGCGCAGTCGCGGACGCGCCGGCTTGGGAGTTCGTACAGCTCGATGCGCCCGCGCTGATCGACGAGCTCAGCCCGGATGCTCCCGAGCAGCGCGGGCGTCACCAGTTCTGGGCGTGGAGCGACGAGTCGTCAGGTCTGATTCGCGCTCGAACCTTCTGCGCGGACATGGGCGTGCCGGAGGACGAGGCGACCGGTTCAGCCGCGATCCGCTTGGCCGACCGGCTTCAGCGGCCGATCACCGTGCATCAGGGGCGCGGTTCGGTCTTGCACGCGCGCCCGGCCGCCGAGGCGGGTTGGGCGCAGGTCGGCGGGCGCGTCGTGTCCGACGGGTTTCGCAGCGTCACGCTCTAGCCGCCGGTAGCGGTCAGCAGCCCGGAGTGGTCTGCTGGGTCGCGGTGGTGTCGCCGGAGACGGCCTTGAGGGTGAACTGCTCGCCGCAGTACGCGTCGGCCGGAATCGAGGCGCCGATCGAGTACGCGGTCTTGCCGCTCAGCGTCCACGAGGCGGTGCGCTCGTCGGTTTTCGCGCCGTTCTTCTCGCCCCAGTAGTCCACGGTGACGGTGACCTGACCGGTGCCGTTCGTGTTCACCCCGAGGATCATCGCGACCTGATGCACCGCGGGGCTGCCGCCGAGCAGGGAGACCTGGATCGACTTGACCCCGGCCGCGTTCGGCGGCGGAGGCGAGGTCGGCGGCGTGGTGACCGGCGTGACCGCTGAATGCGTGCTCTGCGGTGTCGGCGACGTCGCGGGATGCGCCTTGGCGGGCGTGGAGACGGCCGGGTGCGCGGAGTGTGTGCTGCCGGTCTGCGCGGCCGGGTGTCCGGGCGGCGCGCCGATGTGCAGGCTGCTGACCGCCCACCAGCACAGCGCGGCGACCGCGCCGAGGATGCCCACGGCCTGAACCACCATGGCGCCATGCGGGCCACGCCGATCGGGGCGCACGATCGGGTCGTACTCGTCGTCCCCGCCCGAGCCGTTGCCGCCATGCCCGGCCCACACGACCGGACGGGAGAAGGCTGGCGGCGGCTGCGGGCCGGAGTACGCCGCAGGCGCGGTACGAGGCGGCGGCGCGACAAGAGCGGGTTCTGATTCGGGCGGCGGGCCGCTCGGGGCGTAGATCGAGGGCGGGCCGAAGATCGGGACGGAAGTCACCGACGAGCCGGGGTGCGGTGGCTCTTGAGGGTGCGGCTGTTGCGGCCGGAACAGTTGCTCAAGCTCGGGTTCGAGCTCGTCCGGCAGCGGTGGCAGCTGCACCGGCTGCCCATAGGAGGGCGCGGGAGCCTGCGGCTGGTGCCACGGTTCGAACTGCACCGGGACCTGCGGTGCGCTGTGCTCCGGCGCGGCCTCGGCGGGTTCGTGGGGCTCTAAGGAGTCGAACTCGTAGGCCGGCCTGCGGTGTCGGCCCGAGTTGGCCAGCGGGTCGAGGATCGCGGTCGCCGGTACCGAGCCGAAGGCCGTAGCCACCCGGGGCGCCGGATGCGGCGGGCCCTCGGTGATGGCGCTTGGCGGCGTGGAGACCGGGTTCGGCATGGCGGGCGCGTACTGATCGAGGATCCGCGCGCCCGCCGAGGCTATGCGGGCCAGGTCGGCGGAAAGGTGGGCCTGGTGGTTGAGCGTCCAGTCCAAGTCCACGTCGTCGAGCACCGGGCGCCACCAGTCCAGCGCGAAGCCCGCCTGTGCGAGCAGCGCCTGCACTTGGCCGTCCCATGGCGTTTCCTCGTCGGGGTACTCCCCCGCGAGTTGCTCGACCCGCGTGGCTACCGCGGCGAGCTGGTCGAGAGCGACGCGTGCGTCGGCGTCTGTGCGGGGCAGCGCCCAGCGCAGGCCGAGCAAGGCCTGGACGAGTTCATCGCGCGGATCCGTCGGCCGGTCCGGACCCGGCGTCCTCCAATCGGCGGTCACCCCTGAGTCGTACCCACGCTTCCTGATACACAGTGCTGCCGGGTGGTTACGATTTCGTGCTCTTGGTTGCTCATTAAACCAAACCGGCGCGCCGGAGCGCATCAGCCAGCGCGGTATCTGGCGATCCTCCGCCACTCGCGCCGCCACTCGCGCCACCTCTGCCCCGCTCGCCACGCTGGCGATCGTCCCGGCCGCGACCGCCAGGGTTCTGATTGCGGCGCTGCTCATCGCCGCCACGCGGCCGCTGCGTCTCGTCATCGAGGCGCAGGGTCAGCGAGATGCGCTGCCTGGGCAAGTCCACGTCCAGCACCTTCACCCGCACCACGTCGCCGGGCTTGACCACCTCGCGCGGGTCCTTCACGAAGTTCTTCGACATCGCCGAGACGTGCACGAGCCCGTCCTGGTGCACGCCGACGTCGACGAAGGCACCGAACGCGGCGACATTGGTGACCACTCCTTCGAGCAGCATGCCGGGCTGGAGGTCGGAGGGCTTCTCCACGCCTTCCTTGAACACCGCCGTCTGGAAGGCGGGGCGCGGGTCGCGGCCCGGCTTCTCCAGCTCCTTGAGGATGTCCGTGACCGTCGGCAGACCGAAGGTCTCATCCACGTAGCTGGCCGGCTTGATCGACCGCAACGCGGCAGTGTTGCCAATCAGGCTCTTGATCTCCTGCTTGGTGTCGGTCAGGATCCTGCGAACAACCGGATACGCCTCTGGGTGCACGCTTGAGGCGTCCAGCGGATCGTCGCCGCCCGGAATGCGCAGGAAGCCGGCGCACTGCTCGAACGCCTTCGGCCCCAGGCGGGAGACGCTCTTGAGCGCGGTGCGGGTGCGGAACGGGCCGTTGGAGTCGCGATGCGCGACGATGTTCTCGGCCAGGCTCTCGCCGATGCCTGATACCCGGGAAAGCAGCGGCACCGAGGCCGTGTTGACGTCCACGCCGACCGCGTTGACGCAGTCCTCGACGACGGCGTCGAGGGAGCGGGAGAGCTTGAACTCGGACAGGTCGTGCTGGTACTGCCCGACCCCGATGGACTTCGGATCGATCTTCACCAGCTCGGCCAGCGGGTCCTGCAGGCGGCGGGCGATCGAGACCGCGCCGCGCAAGGAGACGTCCAACTCCGGGAGTTCCCGAGCCGCGTACGCAGACGCGGAATACACGGACGCGCCCGCCTCGGAAACCAGCACCTTGGTCAGCTTCAGCTCGGGGTGACGCGCGATCAGATCCGTGGCCAGCTTGTCGGTTTCCCGCGAGGCGGTGCCGTTGCCGATCGCAACCAGGTCCACCCGGTGCTGCGCTGCCAGCTTCGCGAGCGTGGCGATCGACTCGTCCCAGCGCTGCTGCGGCACGTGCGGATAGATCGCGGTGGTGGCTACGACCTTGCCGGTGGCGTCGACGACCGCGACCTTCACGCCGGTACGGAAGCCCGGATCAAGGCCCATCGTGGCGCGCGTTCCGGCGGGGGCGGCGAGCAGCAGATCGCGCAGGTTGGCGGCGAAGACGCGCACCGCCTCGTCCTCGGCCGCCTGCCACAGCCGCATCCGCAGGTCGATGCCGAGGCGCACCAGAACGCGCGTGCGCCAAGCCCACCGCACTGTCTCCAGCAGCCAGCGGTCGGCGGGCCGCCCCTGGTCCGCGATCTCAAAGCGCGCCGCGATCCGCACTTCGTAACCGGTCCGTACCGTCGCCCCCGCGGCGGGATCGCTCTCCTCGGGCTCAAGCACCAGGTCGAGCACTTCCTCCTTCTCGCCACGCAGCAGGGCCAGCACGCGGTGCGAAGGCAGCGTCGTAAAGGGCTCCGCGAATTCGAAGTAGTCGGAGAACTTCGCGCCCGCGTCCTGCTTGCCCTCGCGCACCTTGGAGACGAGCCGGCCACGTTGCCACATCCGCTCACGCAGCTCGCCGATCAGGTCGGCATCTTCGGCGAAACGCTCGACCAGGATCGCGCGGGCGCCGTCCAACGCGGCGGCCGTGTCAGCCACGCCCTTGTCTTCGTCCACATATTCGGCCGCGGCCGTCTGCGGGTCCTGCGACGGGTCGCCGAGCAGCAGATCGGCCAGCGGCTCGAGCCCGGCCTCACGCGCGATCTGGGCCTTGGTGCGGCGCTTGGGCTTGAACGGGAGGTAGATGTCCTCGAGCCGCGCCTTGGAGTCGGCGGCCAGGATCTGGGCTCGCAGCGCGTCGTCGAGCTTGCCCTGGCTCTCGATCGACTCGAGGATCGCGGCACGCCGCTCCTCCAGCTCGCGCAGATACCGCAGCCGCTCCTCGAGGGTGCGCAGCTGGGTGTCGTCGAGCGCCTCGGTGGCCTCCTTGCGGTAGCGCGCGATGAACGGAACGGTCGCCCCGCCGTCCAGCAACTCCACCGCCGCAGTGACCTGCCGCTCCCGTACCCCCAGCTCCTGCGCGATTCGCTGGTTGATCGGCACCGTCATCGTCTTTCCGCCCTTGCCGCCTGTCGACTGATCTTCCCGCTGCGCATACGCCGCGCGTCGGGCCACCGTATCGGAATCGGGCAGTGGCGACGGTCAGCATGGGCCGACGACGCGCGCCGCGATATCCGTTGGCGGCTCGCGCGCGTCATCAAGGATCATCATCGTCATGAGCGCATACGAGGTCCGCCGCTTCCGCGCCGACGAGTGGCCGCAGTTCCGGGAGATCCGGCTGGAGGCGTTGAAGGACACTCCGATCGGCTTCGGCGAATGGTACGAGGACGCCCTCAAGAAGCCCGATGACGAGTGGCAGGAGCGGGCGCAGCGCGCCGCCGAGGCACCGGACAGCGCCCTGTTCGCCGCCTTCACCGACAGCGGACGGCCGATCGGTACTGCTGGCGCCTTCACGAAAGACGACTCCTCGCTTACCGACGGCGTGGAGATGGTCATCTACGGCGTGTACGTGTCGCCGGACCATCGCGGACCGAAGCTCGGCGTCGCGACCCAGTTGTTCGACGCGGTGATCCGCTGGGCGCGGGATCTCGGTGCGGACGTGATCACGCTGTCCGTGCACGAGCGAAACGAGCGGGCGCACGCCTTCTACCGCCGCTATGGGTTCGTCGACACCGGCGAGACGATGCCCTACAACCTCGACGAGACGGCCACGCTGATATGGATGCGCTACCACGGTTGAGCACAGCGTGACCGGCTGGTGCGCATGAGAGCGACGATCCTGACAGTTGCCGTCTAGAGGTGGACTCCGCCTCTACACTGGTGGCCCCGGCGTTGCGCCGGGCAAGGCACCGGGGAGGGATGCAGTGGACGGCTCGCCGCTCATTGACAGCCTGCGCAAGGCGGTGGAAGCCGCGCCGCAGGACTTGCCGCTGCGGTTGCACCTCGCCGGTCTGCTGCTCGGCGCGGGGGCCACGGCCGAGGCGATCAGCCACCTCGGATTGGTGCTCGCCGCCGATCCCACCAGCACCGAAGCCCTGGAGTTGATGCAGCGCGCGGTCGGCGGCGGCATACGCGCCGACGCCCCAGCGACCCGCGACTCGCACGAGTCACCCGTTGCCGAGTCCCCGCACTCGCCGCGTGACGCGACCTCACCGACTTCCGGGATCCCCGCTCCCCCGCCGCAGCGCTCCGGTGAGCCCGACTTCGACTCCTTCGACTGGGACGCGGCGGCCCGCGACCTCGGCGAGATCCTGCCGCCGATGTTCCTCGACGCCGACGACGAGGAACTGACCGAGCCCGCGTACGACGTCGAGCAGGTCAGCACCGTGCGGCTCGCCGATGTCGGCGGCATGGCCCAAGTCAAGAAGCGGCTCGAAGCAGCGTTCCTTGCCCCGATGCGCAATCCGGAGCTAAGCCGCCTCTACGGAAAGTCACTCAAGGGCGGCCTGCTGCTCTACGGGCCACCTGGCTGCGGGAAGACCTTCCTAGCGCGCGCTATCGCCGGGGAACTGGGCGCGGCCTTCTTCTCGGTGACACTCGCCGACGTGCTCGACATGTACATCGGGCAGAGCGAGCGGAATCTGAGCGAGATCTTCGCGACCGCGCGGCGGCATGCACCCTGTGTGCTCTTCCTCGACGAGGTGGACGCCATCGGACAGCGGCGCAGCCAGCTTCGCTCCAACTCCATGCGCGGCACCGTCAACCAGTTGCTATCGGAGCTGGACGGCGTCGGCGCGCAGAACGACGGCGTCTTCGTGCTCGCGGCCACGAACACGCCCTGGGACGTGGACGTGGCGTTGCGACGGCCGGGACGACTGGACCGCACCGTACTGGTGTTGCCGCCGGACCAGTCCGCCCGCGAGGCGATCCTGCGCCATCACCTCAAGGGCCGACCGGTCGCCAAGATCGACCTTTCCGGGACGGCGAAGCGCACCGAGGGTTATTCGGGCGCCGATCTCGCTCACGTCTGCGAGACCGCGGCCGAACGCGCGCTGCTGGACTCCGCGGTCTCCGGCGCGGTGCGGATGATCGAGATGCGCGATATCGACGCGGCGCTCGCCGAGGTGCGCCCGTCGATCGGACCGTGGCTTGAGTCGGCGCGCAACGTGGCGATGTTCGCGAACGAAGCCGGCGCGTACGACGATCTGCTGGACTACCTCAAGAAGCGCAAACTGCTCTAGCCGGAACCTGAGAAAGCAGAGGGGGGAGCAGTGACCGAGCTCGATGCCCGCTCCGAACTGCTGCGTGCCTCAACGCTGCTTGACCTCGGCCGCGCCGCGGAGGCACGTTCCCGGCTCAGCACCCTGCTGGCCGCCGAACCCGGCAACGCCTTCGCACTCCGCCTGCTCGCTCGCTGCCACCACGCGGCCGGCGATATGGATCTGGCGATAGACACGGCGAAAGCCGCGGTCGCGGCGGACCCTGCGTCAGAGCACGGACACCGGATCCTGGCCAACGCGTTCAACTCGCTCGGCAACCGGTGGGCGGCGACCAACTCGGCGCGCGAGGCGCTGCGGCTCGCGCCAGACGAGTGGCGGTGCCACTGGCTGCTGGCTGAGTGCCTGCGGCACAGCGATCCGCACGCGGCGCTCCCGGCGGCGCATCGGGCGCGCGAACTCGCTCCGAACGAGGCTGACGTTCATGTGCTCTACGGCGTCGTGGTCAAGCAGCTCGGCCGGACCGAAGAGGCGCGCGCGGCGTA
This sequence comes from Actinocrinis sp., assembly GCF_035605935.1. Taxonomy (GTDB): domain Bacteria; phylum Actinomycetota; class Actinomycetes; order Streptomycetales; family Catenulisporaceae; genus Actinocrinis. The sequence continues at coordinate 24,971 of NZ_DATNGK010000090.1, forward strand.
CCTGCACGCGTTGAGCATCAATCCGAATCTCGCCACCGCGCACAACAACATCGCGGTGCTCGATCGCGCCAGTGGGCGCTGGTCGCGCGCGCTGGCCGGCTTCCGCACCTCGCTGCGCCATAATCCGCAACAGAAACTGGCGCGGGAGAACCTCGCGAACACGATCGTCCTACTGCTACGCCGTCTCTGTGCGATCGCGTATGCCTGTGTGCTCGTCGTCGTGTTCGCCGCAGGAGTCGCGAGCCCGCTCGTGCTGCGCGGCCTCGGCATAACACTCACCGCGGGACTCTGCGCCGGGCTGGTTTGGATCCTGGCGACAGCGCGCCGCAGCGTCGGCGCGTTCGCCACGATGATCCTGCGCAGTGATCGCAGGGCACTGACGGCACTGATCGTGTTCGCGGTCGCGCTAGCGATCGTGGTGGTCGGCGCGATCGTGCAGCTCGTTCCGCTGCGCGACGTCCGGGCAGCGCTCGGCGGGTTCGGACACGAGGGGCACCTACTGCCGTTCATCGGCGTCGGGCTGCTCATCGCCGCACGCGGAGCTCGCAACGCCAAGAAGTGACGCCGTTGTCCCGTTCACCTGGACAACCAACCGCCTGTCCCGCCCAGCTGGACAACCCGCTTTTCCCCACCCTCTAACCGCCGGCCGCCGTCCCGCCTTTCCCCAATAAACCCCCGCGATGACATCTCCGCTACGCGGCTTGAGTGCAGCGGCGAGCCTCGTTTAC
>NZ_DATNGK010000091.1:0-32189 GCF_035605935.1 Actinocrinis sp.
CCGCGATCATCAGCCCGAACGGACCGGCCAGCATCTGGGAGAGCCAGATGATGCGAGCCGAGCCGACCCACGTGGCCAGCCGTCCGGCCAGCACCCCGCCGAGCAGGCCGCCCACCGAGCCGAGGGTGAAGACGAGGCCGACCTCGGTCGGGGTGGCGTGCAGCGTGCGCACCAGGAAGACGATCTCGACCGCACCCGTCGCCGAGGAGAAGAAATTGCTCGATCCGGTGCAGGCGACGATCTTGCGCAGGATCGGGTGCTTGACGACGAAGTGGAGCCCTTCGGCCATGGCGGCGCGGAAGGTGACCCGGTCGGCGTGCGGCTCGTCCTCGGCGCGCGGCTCCGGCTTGCGGATGAGCACGAGCGAGACGGTGCTCACCGCATAGGAGATCGCATCCGCGGCGACCGTCTTGGCCGCGCCGACGAAACCGACCAGCGCGCCGGCCAGCGAGGGCCCGACGAACTGCGCGACCGACTGCGTGGTGCCGAGTTTCCCGTTGCCGTCGACGAGTTGGTCCTTGTCGATCAGTACCGGGAGATAGCTCTGATAGGCCACATCGAAGAACACAGTCAGGACGCCGACGGCTCCGGCGACGACGTACAGCTGCCAAAGCGTCACGTGCCAGAAGACCGCCGCGAGCGGAATCGAACCCAGCAGCAGCATGCGGGCGAAATCGCAGCCAAGCATGAGCCGGCGCTTGCGTACCCGGTCGACGACGACGCCGGCGGGCAGCGCGATCAGCAGGAAGGCGAGCGAGCTGAGGAAGGTGAGGACGGAGACTTCGAAGGTGGTCGCCTTGATGACCGTCACCGCGAGCAGCGGCAGCGCCAGCTGGGAGACCGAGGAGCCCGTCTCGCTGACCGTCTGGCCGCTCCAGAGAAGCAGGAAGTCCCTGTGTCGCCACAGGGACTTCGGGCCGGCGCTCGACTGCTCCGCGAGCTCCACGTCCGCTGTCATGCGCGGAACATGGCACGGTGGACGTGCGCACGCAACTGTTTTTTGATTGGCGCTGCTTCAGACTGCGACGCTGATGTCAGGCCGCGATGCGGTACAGCCAACCGTGCTTGTCCTCGACGACGCCGCGCTGAATGCCGAGCAGGTGCTCCCGCAGGCGCAGCGTGATCGCGCCCGGCTTGCCGTCCGCGATCGTGAACGCATCGGACTTCGACTTGACGCTGCCGATCGGCGTGACGACTGCCGCCGTACCGCAGCCGAACACCTCGGTCATGGCGCCCGACGCCACGTCAGCGCGCCACTGCTCGACCGAGATGCGCCCCTGCTCGGCGGGAATGCCGAGGTCGGCAGCGGCCTGGAGCAGCGAGTCGCGGGTGATGCCGGGCAGCAGCGAGCCGGACAGTTCGGGAGTGAACAGGCGTGCGTCGTCGCCGGAGCCGTACACGAAGAACAGGTTGTTCGAACCCATCTCCTCGACGTACGTCCGCTCGATCGCGTCCAGCCAGCACACCTGGTCGCAGCCCTCTTCCACGGCCTGGGCCTGCGCCATGAACGAGGCCGCGTAGTTGCCTGCGCACTTCGCCTCGCCGGTGCCGCCGGGCGCGGCGCGCACGTAGTCCTCGCATAGCCAGACCTTCACCGGCTTGACTCCGCCGCTGAAGTAGGCCCCAGAGGGTGAGGCGATAAGCATGAACAGGTACTCGCCGGCCGGTCGATTCACCCCGAGCCCCGTCTCGGTCGCGAACATGAACGGGCGCAGGTACAGCGACTTCTCCGGGTTGTCGGGCACCCACGCGGCATCCTGCTTGACCAGCGCGTCGATCGCGCCGATGAACAACTCCTCCGGAAGCTCCGGCATGCCCATGCGCCGGGCCGAGCGGTTGAGCCGGGCGGCGTTGGACTGCGGACGGAAGGAGGCGATCGTGCCGTCCTGCTGGCGGTATGCCTTCAGGCCCTCGAAGATCTCCTGGCCGTAGTGCAGCGCGGCGGTCGCCGGATCGAGTTCGATCGGACCATATGGGCGCAACTGCGCGTCATGCCAGCCGTGGCCGGCGGTGTACTTGACCGTGATCATATGGTCGGTGAAGTAGCGGCCGAAGCCGGGATCACCGTCAAGGATCGCGGCGCGCTGGGCGTCGGCGAGCGGCTCGCTGGTCGGCTTGAGCTCGATGGTGGTCGTCATCGCTGGTCTTCCTCTTCTGGGGGCCGGTGCGGTCGGTGCTGACCGTGACGGCCCCCGCGAGGGAGGCACTGCCCAAGGGACGGGCTGCCCAAGGGAAAGCCGCTGGGCCGTCACACTGACTTTTCTCGCCTAGTGAGACGGTAACCCAATACGACTACCGTCTCACCTGCCTACGTTCGCTACGTCAGCTGCGTTATTTGACACAGCGGCTACTCGTGTGGCGATCGCGTCGCCGATCTGCGCGGTGCTGCGCGCGCCCAACTCGGCGCGCTGCGCGAGGTCGGCCTCCGCGGCCGTCTCGATCGCGGCGGCCGCGTCCTGCAGCGCGGGGCCGAAGCCGTGCGCGGCCAGGTGGCGCAGCAGCAGGGCGCCGGAGAGGATCGCGGCCGTGGGGTCGGCCTTTCCGGTGCCGGCGATGTCCGGCGCGGAGCCGTGGACCGGCTCGAACATCGAGGGGAAGGCCCCGTCCGGGTTGATGTTCCCGGAGGCGGCCAGGCCGATGCCGCCGGTGACGGCCGCGGCCAGGTCCGTGATGATGTCGCCGAACAGGTTGTCGGTGACGATCACGTCGAAGCGCTCGGGCGCGGTGGTCAGGAAGATGGTCGCCGCGTCCACGTGCAGGTAGTCCGTCGCGATCTGCGGGTATTCGGCCGCGACCGCGTCGAAGACCCGCTTCCACAGGTGGCCGGCGTACACCAGCACGTTGTTCTTGTGCACCAGGGTGAGCTTCTGGCGGGGCCTGGCCGCGGCGCGGGCGAAGGCGTCGCGCACCACGCGCTCGATACCGAAGGCGGTGTTCACCGAGACCTCGGTGGCCACCTCCTGCGGGGTGCCGGTGCGCAGCGCGCCGCCGTTTCCGGTATACGGGCCCTCGGTGCCCTCGCGCACGACCACAAAGTCGATAGGCGCCTGGCTGCGCAGCGGGCCGGTCACGCCCGGCAGCAACTTGGACGGCCGCAGGTTCACGTAGTGGTCGAAGGCGAAGCGCAGCCGCAGCAGCAGCCCGCGCTCAAGCACTCCGGACGGGACGGTCGGGTCGCCGACCGCGCCGAGCAGGATCGCGTCGTGTCCGCGCAGCCGCTCAAGGGTCGCGTCGGTCAGGGTCTCGCCGGTGGCGTGCCAGTGCTTCGCGCCCAGGTCGTACTCGGTGGTTTCGAGCTTGACCGAGCCGGGCAACGCGGCCCGCAGGACCTTCAGCGCCTCGGCGGTGACTTCGGGGCCGATACCGTCGCCGCCGATGACGGCGAGGTCGATCGCGGAGCGGGCGGCGGTGTCCTCAGAAGACACTGTGTTCGCTGAAGATCCGCTGTTCTCAGACGACGCTGTGCTGGAGACCATGCGCCGAGCCTAACGCGCGTCTCGCGGCTCAAACACCGACTGTCCGCGATATGGACCTGGTTACCTCGCGCCGATTGCGGCGGGCGGCGGCGCGTGCGGCCGTCGTCGTCGGGGCGGCCGTCGCAGCGCTCGAAGTGGCGGTCGCCGACGCGTTGGATTCGTCGTCCCGCCAGTCATAAGCGTCCTGCAACGCTCGCCGTGCCTGCTCCCGTGCGTCGCTCTCGTCCGCAGGCGTGTCCTGCGTTTGCGGACGCTGCGAGGCGCGAGTGCGATAACCGTCCTCGTGCTCGTACATCGTGTTCCGTCCCTGGCCGGAGTTGAATGCTGCCGGCGGATGCTTTCCTGCCGTCGGTGGGTACGGACACGCCTGGCTTGTGGCCGAAGACGCGATCCTGGCCGGACCCGGTGCGGCGCCGGGGTGAGGCGGCCGATACTCGGAAGTCCTAGCAATTCACGGTACCGACTCGAGCCGCGCTTGTCTCGCGTAATGCTCGGACGTCCTACTATCTGAGATGGAAACGTACCGTGCGCTGCCGCCTACTCTGCGCTGATCTGCTTGCGTCCCGCTTATGCCGTGCCAGGGAAACGCGCCATGGAAAAGCCGCAGCCCCCGCCGGTTCGGGCGGGGGCTGCGGCGCGATCGACTAGGTCGGCTCGCTACGGGAGCGAGACTCCCCGGCCCCAGGTGGCGCCGATGGCGTCGGAGATCTCGGCCAGCACCTCAGCCGGGATCGCGGAGTCCACGGTGAGCGCGATCAGCGTCTCGCCGCCCTTCGCGGAGCGGGAGACCTGCATTCCGGCGATGTTGATGTGGGACTCGCCGAGCAGCCCGCCGACGAGGCCGACCACGCCGGGCCGGTCCACGTACTGGAAGAAAGCGAAGTGCTCGTGTAGCGGCAGGTCGACCGTGAAGCCGTTGACGTCGACGATCTTCTCGACGTGCTTCGGACCGGACAGCGTGCCGGAGACCGAGACCACCTCACCGCTGGCCAGCGTGCCGCGCACGGTGACCACGTTGCGGTAGTCCGGGGACTCGGAGGTGGTGGTCAGCCGCACCTCGAGGCCGCGCTCCTGAGCCAGCAGCGGGGCGTTGACGTAGGAGACCGAGCCCTCGACGACGTCCGCGAAGACGCCCTTGAGCGCGGAGAGTTCCAGCACCTTCACGTCGTGCTGGGTGATCTCGCCGGCCACGATCACATCGAGCTGCTGCGCGCCGCCGCCGGCCAGCCCGGTGAACAGCCGGCCGAGGTTCTCAGCCAGCGGCAGACCGGGACGCACGTCCTCGGCGATGGTGCCGCCCTGCACGTTGACCGCGTCCGGGACCAGCTCGCCGGCCAGCGCCTGGCGCACCGAGCGGGCTACGGCGATGCCGGCCTTCTCCTGCGCCTCGTCGGTGGAGGCGCCCAGGTGCGGGGTCACCACGACCGAGTCGAGCTCGAACAGCGGGGAGTCGGTGCACGGCTCCTTGGCGTAGACGTCGATGCCGGCGCCGGCGACCCGGCCTTCCTTGATCGCCGCGGCCAGCGCGGTCTCGTCGACGAGGCCGCCTCGGGCCACGTTGATGATCCGGGCGGTCGGCTTGACCTTGCGCAGCGACTCCTCGCCGATCAGGCCGATCGTCTCAGGGGTCTTCGGCATGTGCACGGTGATGAAGTCGGAGGCGGCCAGCAGCTCATCCAAGGTGACCAGCTGCGCACCGATCTGCGCGGCCTTTCCGGCCTGCACGTACGGGTCGTAGGCCAGCAGCTTCACCCCGAACGGGATCAGCCGCGCGGCCACCAGCGCGCCGATGCGGCCGAGGCCGACGATGCCGACGGTCTTGCCGTCCAGCTCGATGCCGGTGTACTTCGAGCGGGCCCACTTGCCGCCCTTGAGTGCGGCGTTCGCGCTCGCGACGTTGCGCGCGCTGGCCAGGATCAGGGCGACGGTCAGCTCGGCGGCCGAGGTGATGTTGGAGGTGGGGGCGTTGACGACCATGGCGCCCGCCTTGGTCGCCGCCTGGATGTCCACATTGTCCAAGCCGACACCGGCGCGCGCGATAACGCGCAGCTTGGTGGCGGCGGCGACGGCCTCGGCGTCCACCTGGGTCGCGGAGCGCACCAGGATGGCGTCGACATCGACGATGGCGGACAGCAGCTGGGCGCGGTCGGCTCCGTCGCAGTACCGGACCTCGAAGTCGGGGCCGAGCGCTTCGACGGTCGCGGGGCTGAGCTCTTCGGCGATGAGAACCACGGGTTTGGGCACGGGGGGATTCCTCCGGTCGTCCGTCAGCAAGTAAGCGAGTAACGGAATTGCGCCCGGGTCCACCACGCTGTGGTCCTGGCAGGATGCCGCGGCAGTGCACGATTGCGTTAACGAGGGACGTCTGTGTTAACGCCAGGTGTCGTACAGCCGCTCACGGGCCATGGTACAGATTCAGCGGCCAGAATCGAGGCCCCGAAACGGGGACATACCAACCGTCTCAAGATGCGGAAGATCACGCACGATACTGATGCGACTACGGCTCGGCCGCCACCAGGACGCCAACGCTCCTGCGCCCCACCGACCGTCAGTTGCCTGCACGGAGGATGGGGCGAAGGAGCGTAAGACGACCAGGCTCACCGCCTGGCAGGTGAGCGCCGAACGCCGATCAGGCCTCGGTGTCCACCCAGGACATCAGCTTGCGCAGCCGCTTGCCGACCTGCTCGACCGGGTGGTTCGTGGTGGCGTCGTAGTACTTCTGGTACTCCTTGAGGCCGCCGTCGTACTCGGCGATCCACTGCTCGGTGAACTGCCCCGACTGGATCTCGGCGAGCACCTTGCGCATCTCGGCGCGAGTCGCGTCGGTGATGATGCGCGGGCCGGTCTTGTAGCCGCCCCACTCCGCCGTCTCCGAGACCGACCAGTTCATCTTGGTCAGGCCGCCCTCGTAGATCAGGTCCACGATGAGCTTGAGCTCGTGCAGGCACTCGAAGTAGGCGATCTCCGGCTCGTAGCCCGCCTCGGTCAGCGTCTCGAAGCCGGCTTTGATCAGCTCCTCGACGCCGCCGCACAGCACGACCTGCTCGCCGAACAGGTCGGTTTCGGTCTCGTCCTTGAAGGTGGTCTTGATGACGCCGGCGCGGGTGCCGCCGATGCCCTTCGCGTAGGACAGCGCCAGCTCAAGTGCCTTGCCGGAAGCGTCCTGCTCGACCGCGACCAGGCAGGGAACGCCGAAGCCGTCGTTGAACTGACGGCGCACCAGGTGACCGGGGCCCTTGGGCGCGATCATCGCCACGTCCACGTTCGCCGGCGGCTTGATCAGGCCGTAGCGGATGTTGAGGCCGTGCCCGAAGAGGATCGTGTCGCCGTCGGCCAGGTTGGGCAGCACCGCCTCCTCGTACACCTTGCGCTGCACCGGGTCCGGCACCAGGATCATGATCACGTCGGCCTCTTCGCAGGCCTCGAACGGAGTGACCACGCGCAGCCCCTCCTCCTGCGCCTTGGCCCGCGACTTCGAGGTCTCCGGCAGGCCGACCCGCACGTCCACCCCGGAGTCGCGCAGCGAGAGCGCGTGCGCGTGGCCCTGCGAGCCGTAGCCGAGGACGGCGACGTGCCGGTTCTGGATCACCGAGAGGTCGGCGTCGTCCTCGTAGAACATCTCAACTGCCATGGTGACTTTCCGCGTCTTTCTCTCTGGCGGCGCCGGCGGTCAGGGCCGGTGCCTGGCTATGTGCCTAAGCTGCGCGCTCGACGGAGCGCAGGGTGCGGTCGGTGATGGAACGCGGGCCGCGGCCGATGGCGACCATGCCCGACTGGACCAGCTCCTTGATCCCGAACGGCTCCAGGACCCGGAGCATCGCCTCAAGTTTGGCGGAGTCGCCGGTGCTCTCGACCACCAGGGAGTCCACCGAGACGTCCACGACCCGGGCGCCGAACGGCTCGATCGTGGCCAGCACCTGGTGCCGTTCGGCGGCGTCGGCGCGGACCTTGACCAGGATCAGCTCCCGGTGCACCGAGGCGGCCTGCTCGAGCTCCACGATCTTGAGCACGTTGACCAGCTTGTTGAGCTGCTTGGTCACCTGCTCGAGCGGATGGTCCTCCACGTTGACCACGAGGGTGATCCGGGAGATCTCGGCGTACTCGGTCGGCCCGACGGCCAGGGACTCGATATTGAAGCCGCGACGGGAGAACAGCGCCGCCACTCGGGCGAGGACACCCGGCTTGTTCTCGACCAGCACCGAGAGGGTGTGGGTCTGGCCGTGGCTTTGCGCGCCGTGCGACGCGTGACTCTGGGTGGTCATGGCTCCTATTCCTCACCGTCGCCGCTGTGGCTATTCATCGTCGGCTCCGTCGAAGGCGGGACGCATTCCGCGCGCCGCCAGGATCTCATCGTTGGACACCCCGGCCGGGACCATCGGCCAGACCATCGCGTCCTGATGCACCACGAAGTCCACCACGACCGGCGCGTCGTTGATCGACATCGCCTTCTCGATCGTGGCGTCCACCTGGTCCGGGGAGTCGCAGCGGATGCCGACGCAGCCGTACGCCTCGGCCAGCTTCACGAAGTCGGGCACCCGGCGCGGCTCGGCGCCGCCGTTGAGGTCCACGCCCGGACCGGCGGCCAGGGTGGTGTTCGAGTACCGCTGGTTGTAGAAGAGGGTCTGCCACTGGCGCACCATGCCCAGCGTGCCGTTGTTGATGATCGCGACCTTGATCGGGATGTCGTTGATCACGCAGGTGGCCAGCTCCTGGTTGGTCATCTGGAAGCAGCCGTCGCCGTCGATCGCCCAGACGGTGGCGTCGGGGCGGCCGACCTTGGCGCCCATCGCGGCCGGCAGCGCGTAACCCATGGTCCCGGCGCCGCCGGAGTTCAGGAAGGTGCCCGGGTTCTCGTAGTTGATGAACTGCGCGGTCCACATCTGGTGCTGGCCGACGCCGGTGGTGTAGATCGCCTCGGGTCCGGCGATCTTGCCGATCCGCTCGATGACGAACTGCGGCGCCAGGCTGCCCTTGACCGTCTCGTAGCCGAGCGGGTACTTCGTGCGCCAGGCATCCAGACTCGCCCACCAGGCGGTGTAGTCGCCGACCCGGCCGGCGGCGTGCTCGGCGCGCACCGCCACAGCCAGGTCAGTTATCACCTCGGCGCAGTCGCCCACGATGGGCACGTCGGCGATCCGGTTCTTGGAGATCTCCGCCGGATCGATGTCGGCGTGCACGACCTTGGCCTCCGGGGCGAAGGAGGAGAGCTTGCCGGTGACCCGGTCGTCGAAGCGGGCACCCAGCGCGATGATCAGATCAGACTTCTGCAGTGCGGTAACCGCGGCCACGGTGCCGTGCATGCCGGGCATGCCCAAGTGCAGCGGGTGGCTGTCCGGGAAAGCGCCACGGGCCATCAGCGTCGTGACGATCGGGGCGCCGGTCAGCTCGGCCAGGGCGCGCAGCTGCGCGGTCGCGCGGGCCTTGAGCACGCCGCCGCCGACGTACAGCACCGGCCGGCGCGACTCGACGATCATGCGCGCGGCCTCGCGGATCTGCTTGGCGTGCGGCTTGGACACCGGGCGGTAACCCGGCAGGTCCATCTCGACCGGCCAGCGGAAGGCGGTGGTGGCCTGCATCGCGTCCTTGGCGATGTCGACCAGCACCGGTCCGGGGCGGCCGGTGGAGGCGATGTGGAAGGCCTCGGCGATCGTGCGCGCGATGTCCTCCGGCCGGGTGACCAGGAAGTTGTGTTTGGTGATCGGCATGGTGATCCCGCAGATGTCCGCCTCCTGGAAGGCGTCGGTGCCGATCGAGGCCGCCGCGACCTGGCCGGTGATGGCCACCATCGGGACCGAGTCCATGTGCGCGTCGGCGATCGGGGTGACCAGGTTGGTCGCGCCTGGGCCGGAGGTCGCCATGCACACGCCCACTCGGCCGGTGGCCTGGGCGTAGCCGGTGGCGGCGTGTCCCGCGCCCTGCTCGTGCCGGACCAGGACGTGGCGCAGCTTGTCCGAGTCGAGCAGCGGGTCGTAAGCGGGGAGGATGGCCCCGCCGGGGTAGCCGAAGATCGTGTCGACGCCTGATTCCTCAAGCGCGCGGATGAGAGCCTGCGCGCCACTCATCGGGACGCCGGCGGTCGCGGCGCGCTGCGAGCCGTGGCTGTGCTGGGAACCTGGGGCCGCCGCCCTGGCCTGCTCGGTCATGATCTGGACTTCTCTCGCTCGGTCCGGGCCGCCGCCCGGGACACATCTTCTAGGCCAACAAAAAATCCCCCGGCCCGTAAGGGCAACCGAGGGATGCGCGCTGGCGTGGAGCCCGAGGGCTTCAGCCGGCGCGCTGGCCGAGTACGAGCTCGCGTAGGTGGCAGAAGGCAATCCGCATGGGCAAGACACTCTCGCGACCGCACCGGCCGCGTCAAGCCGGGCCGCCGGCTGTCTCGTAATCCGGACATGGCGATCTCAGTGCTTTCCCGCGACTCCATGGGACACCGCAGCGTTGGACACTGCTCCGTTGGACATTGCCGCGTTGGTCACAGCTCCATTGGACACTGCTTCACCTTTGGACGCAGCTCCATTGGACCCCGACTCATTGAACCCCGCGCCGCTCGAAAGCGAATCGTGCGCGTGCGAGAGCGCGTTCGTGGCGATCGTCGGCTGGAAGATCACCACACGGCCCTTCCCGCCCGCTTTCGCCTCGTACATCGCCTGGTCCGCCTCGCGCATGAGCTCGGCCGCCGTCACCCCCGGCCGCCAGAACGCCACGCCGATCGACGCGCCGACCACGAACCGAGCGCCGAGCAGCAGATACGGCCTAGTCAGTGCCTCGTGCAGCCGCCCGGCCACGTCGCGCGCCGCCCGGCCGTCCGGGCCGCACTCCACCAGCGCGGCGAATTCGTCCCCGCCGAACCGCGCTACCGTGTCGCCGGCCCGCACCGAACCGCGCAACCGCGCGGCCACCTCGGTCAGCAGCGCGTCCCCGGCGGCGTGCCCGCCGGCGTCGTTGACCTCCTTGAACCAGTCGAGATCCAGGAAGAGCACCGCGACCGGATGCACTGGCTCCAGGCCCGGCGCAGGCGCGGCCGCACCTGGGTACGGCGGCGGGGCCGACAACGCAGGATGCTGCGACAGCGCCTGCTCTAGACGTTCCGCGAACAGCGCGCGATTCGGCAGCCCGGTGAGCGAGTCGTGGTACGCGTTGTAGGCGAGCTGCTGCTGCAACGCGACCCGGTCGCTGACGTCCCGGCAGGTGAAGACCAGGCCGCCGCGATGCCTGGTGAGCGTGCACTCGGCGTGCCGCCACAGCGCGCTGCCGCCGTCGAACGGGAGCGGTTGAGCGGCCCTGATCCGGCACTCGACCGCGGCCGAGACCGCCGTGCCGAGCAGGAAGCGCTGCACGGCCCGCGCGACGGCGCGCCGATCGTCGGGGTGCACGAGGCGGTACAGCGACGTGTCGCCGAGTATCTCGGGTTCGTACCCGAAGACGTGCAGTGACGCCGGGGAGACGTAACCGAGACGGCCTGAGGGATCGACCGTCATGATGACGTCGCTGGAGCCCTGCACGAGCGAGCGGAAGTGGTCCTCACGCACCTTCAGCTGCTTGGTGAGCCGGTGGTTTTCCAGCAGCGTCACGGCCTGGCGTGAGACCAGCGCGATCAGCACGGTCGCTCCGGCACCGAGCAGCGCCGCGTGCACGCGATGATCGCCGGTCAGGCCGTCGACCATGATCCCGGCCAGGCAGATCAGGCCGGCGAGGTAGGGGAAGAGCAGGCCGAGCAGGCCCAACGCGCGCCGCATCCCCGAGACCAGTGAGGCGTGCATCCAGTGCCGAGCGCGATGACGCTGACCGGGGCGTGTCCATACGCTCATCCACGGTGCGACCGCGAGCAGCAGATAGCCGAGGAACCAGCCGGAGTCGAGCAGTTCGCCGGAGCTGTACCCGGCGCGCACGGCCGGAATCGTCCAGATCGCGTCGGAGACGACGATCAGCGAATACCCGGCGACGAGGGTGGCCATGGAGGCCCCGTCCCGCCGGCCGTTGCGGAAGCGCAGCGCGAGCACCAGGCTGACCAGCAGGATGTCGAAGACCGGATAGGCGAGGGCGAGTGCGACGGCCAGCGTCGAGCCGCCGTCGGTCCCGGCTTCGTGCGCGAGCGCGACCGTCCAGCCGCCGCTGAAGAGCGCCCCGGCGATCATCACGCCGTCGAGCACCAGCTTCAGCCAGGCGATCGGCGTGCCTGGACCGTACTGGTGCACCAGCGTGCCCGCCATCGCGAACGGGGCGAAGAAGAGGAACATCCAGTCCGCGATGGAGGGTGAGGGCGGGGTGTGCTGCAGGACGATCTCGTACCAGCCCCACACCCCGTTGCCCAGCCCGGCGACCAGCGCGGACGCGGCGAACAGGAACCAGGAGACGCGCAGCCTGCCGCGGGCGAGCATGGCGCGCCAGGCGCAGGAGATGGCGGCGAGCGCGGCGACGGCGGAGAGGCCGAAGTCGCCCATCAGGTCGGCGAGCGTGTGCGCGCGGCCCTCTCCCGGATTCGGCGCAGAGCCCCAGTGCAATATCGAGCCGGCTGTGTACCCGCAGGCCAGCGCGGCGACGGTGCTGAGAGCGGCGGTCGGTCGCCCGCTCCCCGCCTGATGGTTTCGAATGGCGGCCATCGTCCCGGTTCTGATCGTGCCGCAGCTGCTGATTCGTACGGTGCCTGTTCGGAACTGCCTGGTTCGGGCACTGCCTGATTCGGACACTGCCTGGTTCGTGCCCTGACGATCCTTCACTGTACGACACTTCCCGGAAGCGCTCAGTAGCGATTCAGGCTTCCGGCCGGGCTTTCATCAAAACGGGCGGCCGCGCGCAACCAATGGGCCACGGCGTTCGTCCGGGACTCCCGCTCGGCCGCCGCCGGCTGATCCCGGCCCCATTGATCCGATCGTTGCGGAAATGCAGTCCTCGAAGTCCGCTAAGCGGGTGTATGAATAGTCCACTCACGAGCGGGGAGCTCACGGCACAGGAAAGTAAAGGGGTGGGGCGGGGTGGGCGATAACTCATTCGTGCCTCCAGACCATTCGGACGAGAACGGTCCGGGTGGCGAGGACGAGGCACGATCACCAGAAGAACAGGGGCCTGATACCGGTCTGGCGGCTTACCCGGCGGCGCCGGCTCCCGCGAAGCGCCGCAACCGAGGGCTGATCATCACGGCGATCGGCGCGTCTTACCTCGTGCTCGCGGCCGGTACCGCCGCTGCCGTCGTGGCCGTCGCATCGCCGGCGCCGGTCGACATCGCGGCGCTTTCGTCTCCGTCGACCGGGGCGAGCGGGGCAGGCAGGGCGTCGGCGAGCGCCACGGCGGCGTCCCCTTCGGCGTCTGCCTCGCCGTCCCCGTCGCCGAGCCCGAAATCGACGGTCGTCGGCTCGGTGAAGGACGGCGTGCATTCCGGGGACCTGCGCTACTTCCTGCTGCCGCCGCCGGACGGCCCAAGCTCGGTCCAGGGCAACCCGGACGGCGACACGGAGAGCATGAGCGACGTGGTCAAGCAGTACGGCGGGTCATCCGACGTCAAATCATTCCTCAATCAGATGGGCTTCAAGGGCGGCGCGCGGCGCACGTACCAGGACAGCGCGATGGGCGCGAACGTGTCGATCGAACTGCTCCAGTTCGGTTCGAGCGACGACGCGACCAACTGGCTGCAGGGGTTCCAGCTCAACAGCAGCGGCTGGACGACGTTCTCGATCCCCGGCGAGTCAGGCGCCACCGCCCGGGAGAAGAACAGCGACGGCCTCGACGACCTGATCGGCGTGTACGCCGAGGGTGACACGTTCTACGAGATCACGATCTTCGGGACGCAGACGGTGCCGCACAGCGACCTCGCGAACCTGATGACCGGCGAACACGGCAGGCTGGCTCATGGCTGAGAACACTGAGATGCCGGCCGAGAACGAAACTGTGAGCGCTACCACGACCGCCGCGGCGCAGGCCACCGCCCCGATCGAGGCCGAATCGGCCGCGCCGATCGCGGCCGAGGCTGAGGCTGCGGTCGGGCCCGACACCGCGGCCGAGGCCGCGACTGAGGTCGAGCCCATTACTTCGATCGAGCCCGAGCCTCCCGCACCGCCCAAGCCGAAACGCAGCATCAAAACCCGGCGCCTGTTCGCCGGAGCGGTCGCGCTCGGCCTCGTCGGCGGGGCCGTGGGCGGTTACACGATTCAGGCGTTGCGAAAGCCCACTCCCCTACCGCCGCTCTCGGTCGCGCAGCCGGCCTACCCGCGAGGCGCGATCTACGCCGGCACACGCCCGCCCGCGTTGCCCGCGAGCCAGGACGACGCGACTGTCGTCAACGGCGACCTGACCAAACTGCTGCTGCCGACCCCTGCCGGCGCGAGTGTCGGTTTCCTCGACCACTCCTGGATGAGCCTGGAGAGCGAGGCCGAGACCTGCGATAACGCAGCCTCCTGTTTCAGCACGAACATGCACGACGGCGTCGTGCGGATCGCCGACACGTCCTGGAAGCGCAGCGACGGTCTCTACGTGGAGATCCGGATCATTCAGCATCGCCCGGGAGACACCGTCTACGCCGATAGTCAGATCGCGGATATGAGCGGAAAAAACTACACCAAGCTCAGGATGCCGGACGGGATCCCCGCAGCCGGATACGAGTACGTCGATTCGGACGGCGCCAACGACGACCACGCGGTCGCCGTGCACGGCGACCTGGCGGTCTTCTTCTGGGTCACCTCCGCCACGCGGGTGCCGGATCCGTCAGTCATCGATGATCTGATCAAGCAGCAGATGGCGAGGCTGTGATGGAGCCGCAATACGACGCCGGGGTACAGCCCGTGCTCACGGAAGCCGCCGCACCGCCACCGGCCGCGCCGAAGCGGGCCATCCCCCGTAGCAGGGTGCTGATCGCGAGCGGAGCCGCGCTCTCGATCGCGGTCGGCGCTGGAATCGGCGCCGTGATCGTGCAACACCGCCAGGACCACAACAACCAGCTGGTCGCCGCCGCCAGGGCAGCGGCCGCGGCCAGGCCGGCGCCGGTCACAGGCGGCGTGCGGTCCGACGGCTCGCACTACGGATCGCTGTTCGCGTACTTGCTGCCGATGCCGGACGGATACACACCGGGTCCATACGACGCGAACTACGGCAACAACACTTTCGTTCCGGCGTCCCAGATCACCTCCCAGTTGGAGGATCTGCTCGCCGGGGTGCCGAAATCCGATATGTCGAGCGCGAAAGGCGCGCTGGCCAACACGCACCTCAAGGGCGTCGCGGTGCGCACCCTTGCGGCCACGACGTCGAACTCGGATCTCGAGGTTTCGGTCGAGCTGCTCCAGTTCGACGTCAAGGACGCCAAGACCGCCGCCCAGGACTTCGACACCCTGGTCGGGGATCTGAACGTCTTCCGGACCGGCGCCTCAGTGCCGGGATACGGACAGGCCAAGTGCGTGCTTCCGCCTGGCCTCGGCAGCGACAAGCTCGACGAGATGCTGTGCGTAGCGTCGAGCGGCGACGTAGAGGTACTCGTCGATGCCCAGGGCACGGCACCCCTCGACCAGAACTCGGTCGCGAAGCTGACGGCTCAGCAGCTCGACCGCCTCAAAACCTCTCAGAGCATTGACGAGTGAGGCCGCGATGACCACGGATGCAGCACTGCCCGGCGAAGCGGCCGAGCCGGTGGAGCCGACTGACCAGGACGAGACTATGGAAGCCGCCGAGATCGGCGAGGTGGGCACGTTTTCCGCCCCTGAGGCCACCGCACCCGAGACACAGCAAACAGTGGCGGAATCCGCGCCGGACAGCGAGGCGCCCACCCCTTCGCTGGTCCCTGCTTTCGGTCTGGCTTCGGCCGCCACCGACCCTGCCGCACTCGCCGCCATCGAGGCCGAGCAGGCGCAGCGAGCGGAAGCTGCCGCGCGGCGTCAGCGCAGACGTCGAAATGCTCTGCGGTGGGTCGGCGCAGTCGCGGTGACGCTCGCGCTCGGTTGCGGAACCGCGTTCGCGCTGACGCTTCCGCAGCGCACCGACATGCCGGGGCTCGGCACCGCACCGGACGGCCGGTATACCTTCCCGCAGCTGAGTCTTCCGGTGCTCCCCGCCGGACAACCCGCACCGGGCGCGTCGGAGAACGCGGACGCGGAACAGCACCTCGCCGACATCAGGAAGCTGCTGCTTCCTCGGCCGCTCGGCGCTTCGTCGCAGAACCCGAAGTCGACGGTCGACGGCTGGATCGCCGACCCGTCGCCCCTGTTCATCGTGCAGGACGGTAAGTCGATCTTCGGAGAATTCGGCCTGCGGCACACGGCCGCGGAGGGCTGGAAGACGAGCGACGGCGCGACGACCACGATCTACCTGCTCCAATTCGCCGACGGCAAGGCGGCAGCCGGCGCGCAGAGCAAGCTGGCCAATGACGACACGACTGTGGATCTGACGATTTCGCTGTCCGCGGCGCTCACCGGCGTGCCGCAGGAAACTGCGTCGCACCAGATCACCCCCTTTGCCTCGCTCAGCGGGGACTACACCCCGGTCAAGGCAGGCGGGACGCTCACCACATATGGGTCGTTCCTCAGCGGCGACATCATCGCGGTGGTCATCCAGTCCGGCCCGGCGAGCCTTCCGTTCGCGCCGTTCCGGCAGGTGATGACCCTCCAGGCGGAGCTGCTGCAGTAAGCAGTAATCAGTGAACGGCCGTAGACACGAACTGGGCCCGTACCGATCGCGGTACGGGCCCAGCCGTTTGTTCGTGTTACGACAGCCGGCCGAGCACCAGCTCTCGTACGCGCGCAGCGTCGGCCTGGCCGCGGGTGGCCTTCATCACCGAGCCGATGATGACGCCGACCGCCGCGTGGTTCCCGCCGCGGATCTTCTCGGCCACCGCCGCGTTGGCCGCGATCGCCTCGTCGATCGCCGCGAGCAGCGCCGAGTCGTCCGAAACCACCTTCAGGCCGCGCGCCGCGACCACCGCGTCCGGGTCGCCCTCACCGGCCAGCACTCCCTCGACCACCTGCCGCGCCAGCTTGTCGGTCAGCTCCCCGGCCCCGATCAGCGCGACCACCCGAGCCACCTGCGCCGGACTGATCGGCAACTCGGACACCTCGACCCCGCGCTCGTTCGCGACCCGGGCCAGCTCGCCGGTCCACCACTTGCGGGCCTGGTCAGCCGGCGCACCCGCGTCGATCGTGGCCACGATCGAGTCCAGCGCACCCGCGTTGACCACGCTCTGCATGTCGAACTCTGAGATGCCCCACGCCTCGACCAGCCCACGCCGCCGCACGCTCGGCGACTGCGGCAGCGTGCCGCGCAGCTGCTCGACCCACTCCCGCGACGGCGCGACCGGCACCAGGTCGGGCTCGGGGAAGTAGCGGTAATCCTCCGCCTCCTCCTTCACCCGGCCCGAGGTGGTGGTGCCGTCGTTCTCGTGGAAGTGCCTGGTCTCCTGCACGATCTTGCCGCCGGAGGAGAGCACCGCCGCGTGCCGCTGGACCTCGAAGCGGGTGGCCCGCTCCACCGATCGCAGAGAGTTGACGTTCTTGGTCTCCGAGCGGGTGCCGAACTTGGTCTCACCCTTCGGCCGCAGCGACAGGTTGACGTCGCAGCGCATCTGGCCGCGCTCCATCCGCGCTTCGGATACGCCCAGGGCTCTGATCAACTCGCGCAGTTCGGTGACGTACGCGCGAGCCACCGCCGGAGCCAGGTGCCCGGGCACCTCAATCGGCTTGGTGACGATCTCGATCAGCGGGATCCCGGCCCGGTTGTAGTCGACCAGCGAGTACTCGGCGCCATGGATCCGCCCGGTCGCGCCGCCCACGTGGGTGGACTTGCCGGTGTCCTCCTCCATGTGCGCGCGCTCGATCCCGATCCGGAAGGTCTGCCCCTCCACCTCGACATCCAGATACCCGTTGTACGAGATCGGCTCGTCGTACTGCGAGGTCTGGAAGTTCTTCGGCATGTCCGGGTAGAAGTAGTTCTTGCGCGCGAACCGGCACCACTCGGCGATCTCGCAGTGCAGCGCGAGACCGATCCGGATCGCGCTCTCCACCGCCACGCCGTTCACCACCGGCAGCGAGCCGGGCAGCCCGAGGCAGGTCGGGCAGACCTGGGTGTTCGGCTCGGCGCCGAACTCGGTCGGGCAGGAGCAGAACATCTTCGTGCTCGTACCCAGCTCGACGTGGACCTCAAGGCCCATCACCGGGTCGTACCGCTCCAGGGCCTCGTCGAACCCGAGGAGCTCTTCGGTCGTCACGGTCATCTCGCGGGTTCGTCCTTCACTTGCCGGAGGGGAGCATCAGCGGCTCGGCCGCCGCGGATTCGGCGGCCCGCTTGGCTTCGCGCATGCCGCGCTTGGCCAGCAGCAGGGTCACCACGAGCAGCGCGGCGTTGAGCAGGGCGTGGGTCAGCGCGAGCTTGTCACCCTTCGCCCGCGCCGTGCGCAGCGCGCGGGCGGCGGAGAGCGCGCCCACCGCCTGACTGCCGACGAACATCGCGCGCCCGACCGAGCTCGTGGGGACCTTGACGATCGGCTTGTCCTTCTTGGCCTTGGCTCCGGCCTTCTTGGACGCGGCCGTCTTGATCTCAGCCTTGCTCACAGCGCCGGGACCTCCTCCAGGATCGGGTGCCCCCACCGGTCGAGCAGCGCCGCCTCCAAGGCCGCGCCGACCCGGTAGAGCCGGTCGTCCTTGAGCGCGGGCGCCAGGATCTGAAAGCCGACCGGCAGTCCGTCCTCCGGCGCCAGGCCGCAGGGCACCGACATGCCGGCGTTGCCCGCCAGGTTGGTCGGGATGGTGCACAGATCGGCCAGGTACATCGCCATCGGGTCATCCGCGCGCTCGCCGATCTTGAACGCGGTGGTCGGCGTGGTCGGCGAGACCAGCACGTCAACGCGCTCGAAGGCCCGCTCGAAGTCGCGGATGATCAGGGTGCGAACCTTTTGCGCTTGGCCGTAGTAGGCGTCGTAGTAGCCGGAGGAAAGCGCGTAGGTGCCCAGCATGATGCGTCGCTTGACCTCGGCGCCGAAACCGGCCGCGCGGGTGAGCGCGGTGACCTCCTCCGCGCTGCGGCTGCCGTCGTCGCCGACCCGCAGCCCGTAGCGCATCGCGTCGAAGCGGGCCAGGTTCGAGGAGCACTCGCTCGGCGCGATCAGGTAGTAGGCGGGCAGCGCGTAGTCGAAGGACGGCGCGTCGATCTCGATCACCTCGGCGCCGAGTTCGGCCAGCAGTTCCACCGCCTCGTGGAAGCGCTGCCGCACGCCCGGGGCGTAGCCCTCGCCGTCGAATTGCTTGACCACGCCGATCCGCAGGCCTCGAACTCCCTCGCTCGCGCCCAGGCGGGCGGCCTCGACCACCGGCGGCACCGGGGCGTCGATCGAGGTGGAGTCGAGCGGGTCGTATCCGGCGATCGCCTCGTGCAGCAGCGCCGCGTCGAGCACGGTGCGCGCGCACGGGCCGCCCTGGTCCAGGCTGGAGGAGAAGGCCACGAGGCCGTAGCGCGAGACGCCGCCGTACGTGGGCTTCACCCCGACGGTGCCGGTGACCGCGCCGGGCTGGCGGATCGAGCCGCCGGTGTCAGTGCCGATCGCCAGCGGGGCCTGGAAGGCAGCCAGGCTGGCGGCCGAGCCGCCGCCGGAGCCGCCGGGGATGCGCTCAAGGTCCCAGGGGTTGCGGGTCGGGCCGTAGGCGGAGTTCTCGGTGGATGAGCCCATCGCGAACTCGTCCATGTTGGTCTTGCCAAGGATCACCACGCCGGCCTCCCGCAGCCTGCGGGTGACGGTGGCGTCGTACGGCGGCAGCCAGCCTTCGAGGATCTTCGAGCCGCAAGTCGTCGGCAGGCCGCGGGTGGTGAACACGTCCTTGAGGGCCAGTGGCACGCCGGCCAGCGGACCGAGCCGCTCCCCCGCGGCTCGCTTGGCGTCGACGGCCGCCGCCGCGGCGAGCGCGCCCTCGGCGTCCACGTGCAGGAAGGCGTGCACCTTCTCGTCGACCTTGGCGATCCGGTCCAGATGCGCCTGGGTGACCTCGACGGAGGAAAGCTCACCGGAGGCGATCGCGCCGGCCAGGTCGGCCGCGGTGCGACGGGTGATGTCGCCACTCGTGATGTCGGAGCCTGATACGGAGGTGGACACCTCAGTCCTCCCCGAGGATGCGCGGAACCCGGAACCGGTCGTCCTCGGCGGCGGGGGCCTGGGCCAGCACCTCTTCGCGGTCCAGGATCGGCGTGCCGGCCGGCCGCACGACGTCGGCGCGGAAGACGTTGGTCAGCGGCTGCGCGTGCGAGGTCGGCGGGACGTCTTCGGTCGGCAGTTCGCCGACCCGGGCCACCGCGCCGACGATCGCGTCCAGCTGGCCGGCGAAGTGGTCGAGTTCGGCGTCACTGAGTTCCATGCGGGAGAGCTTGGCGAGGTGTGCCACCTCCTCGCGAGTGATCGAGGGCATCCGGGGCCTTCCTGTGCCTTTGCGGGCTGTCGCTTCGAATACGGTCGCGTTGAAGTCTGCTGCGTCGTCACGAAACGACGCTGCGCTCCATCGTAGTCGGCGAGTGGCGACGGACTGTGTCGGATTTCGCGCACCTGTGGATAACCCGAACGCTCCGCGTGCGGGTCAGCGCACGAGGTAGGACTCACGCTCGGGACCGGCGGAGCGGCCGTTGAGCCAGCGCGTGGCCTCCGACGCGGGCAGCGCCTTCGCCAGCAGCCAGCCCTGCGCGGCGTCGCAGCCGAGCGCGGCGAGCCGGTCCCAGGTGACGTCGTCCTCAACGCCCTCGGCGACGACGTGCAGGCCGAGCGAGTGCGCGAGGTCCACGGTGGAACGCACGATGGCGGCGTCCTCCGGGTCGTGGGCCAGCCGGGCGACGAAAGACTTGTCGATCTTGATCTCGTTGACCGGGATCTTGCGCAGCAGCACCAGCGAGGAGTAGCCGGTGCCGAAGTCGTCGAGCGAAAGCCGGACGCCCAACGCCTCAAGGCCGCCGAGCGTGGCGGCCGCGCGCTGCGGGTCCTCCAGCAGGACCCGCTCGGTGATCTCCAGTTGCAGCGCGGTCGGCGGGACGCCGTACTTGAGCAATCCGGCCTGGATCGCGGGGACGAAACCCGGCCAGTGGATGTCGCGCATCGAGACGTTGACCGCGACCGGCACCGCCAGGCCCGAGCGCCACCAGCGGGCGACCTGCGCGAGCGCCTGGTCCACCACGTACTCGGTCAGCTTCGGCATCAGCCCGGTCTGCTCGGCCAGCTCGATGAACTCCTCCGGGTTCACCGCGCCGCGGGTCGCGTGGTGCCAGCGCACCAGACCCTCGAAGCCGACCACCTGCCCGGTCGCGAAGGCCACCTTCGGCTGGTAGTGCAGCTGCACCTCGCCGGCCTCCAGCGCCCGGCGCAGATCGCCGAGCAGGGCGAGGCGGTCGGGGGTGTTCAGGTCACGGCCTGCCTCGTAGCAGGCGACCACGGAGCGGGACTTCTTCGCCAGGTACATGGCCACGTCCGCACGCTGGAGCAACTGCTCGAACTCCTCGGCGTGGTCGGGGTAGAGCGCGACGCCGACCGACGCCTCCAGGTCGAGGGTGATGCCGTGCAGGGGGAACGGGTCCTCGAAGATGTCGGCGAGGCGCTGCGCCGCTTCGACGGCCGCGGCCTCGTCCTCCACGTTCGGCAGCAGCACCGCGAACTCGTCGCCGCCCAGCCGCGCGACGGTGTTCTCGTGGCTGACCGCGCAGCCGAGCCTGGCCGCCACCACGCGCAGCAGCTCGTCCCCAGTCAGGTGGCCGAGGGTGTCGTTGACTTCCTTGAACCGGTCCAGGTCGAGCAGTAGCAGCGCCACGTGCCGGCCGGTGCGCGCCGCCTCGGCCAGCGCCTGCTCCCCGTGCTGGCGCAGCATCTTGCGATTGGGCAGCTCGGTCAGCTCGTCGTGGCTGGACTCCCAGTCCCGCTCCCGGCCGAAATCCGCGTTGCCGTGCACGATCAGCAGCACCGGGACGAAGAACGGCAGCAGCCCGGGATCGCTCAACGCCACCGAGGCGACCAGCGGCGCCAGGACCACCATCGCGCCGGTCGCCTTGACCTGGTGCAGGGCCTCACGCCGGATCAGATCGATCAGCGGCACGCCGCTGGACAGGCTGAGCGCGCCCCAGACGAACAGGTGGTTCGCGGTCGCGTATACGGCCCCGGCGACGACCAGGGCCAGCGAGCGGTGCCAACCGAGCGAATCGCCGATCTGCAGCGGTTGCTGGAAGAAGAGCCCGAACACCACGCCACCCAGGGCGAGCGAGACGGCGTACTGGGTCACGTTGAAGGTGGTGCGCCACCAGCTGTGCTGATTCACCACGGCGCACACGACCACGGCCGCGGCCTGCGCGACGGCGGCGGCGTGCCAGCCGCACAAGGCGAGCAGCGCCAGCGAGAAGGCGACCGCGGTCGAGGAGCCGTCGTGCTCGTGCCGGGCCAGCACGGGACGCAGCTCGCCGACGACCACCAGCAGGCCGAGCAGCCAAGCGGCGCCGGAGCCGCGCAGATGCCCGCTGTTGAGATCCTGGATCACCCGGGCCGCCGCGTAGCCGATCACGCAGGCGCCGGCGATGTTAGTCAGCAGCAAGTAGGCGCGAAACGCAAAAGGGCGCGCGACAGCGTCAGTACGGTGCACCGCCTGCGCCATCCGCCCTCGCCCTGGTCTCTCGTGCATTCCGGCCGCCGCTGCGCGGCCGACGGCACGGCCCGGCCGCGGTCCCGGTTCACGGCGCCGGGATCCGACCGCCCCAGGTTATTCGCAAGGCTCGTACTCCCGCGAGGGTTCACGGCAGATCGTGACTCAAACAAGCCGCAATGGATTTGGCAGGATTACGCCGCCCCGGACGGGGAACCACCCGCAGCGGACTCCTTCTGGCCTGCGTCGTCCACGGCCGCGACGGGCGGGCCCTCGTCCAGAAGTCGGCGAAAGCCTGCCTCATCCAGGACCGGTACGCCCAGTTCGACCGCTTTATCGTGCTTCGAACCCGGATTCTCCCCGACCACCACATATGAGGTCTTCTTCGAGACGGATCCGGACACCTTCGCCCCGGCGGCCTGCGCCGCCTCCTTGGCGCCGTCCCGGGTGAAGCCGGTCAGCGTGCCGGTGATGACCATGGTCAGGCCGGCCAGCGGCTTGGGCCCGGTGTCGGCCGGAACCGTGGGCCTCACCCCGGCGGCCAGCCAGCGCTCGACGATCTCCCTGTGCCAGTCCACGGCGAACCACTCGACGATGGACTGCGCGATGGTCGGCCCGACGCCCTCGATCGCCGCCAGTTCCTCAGCCGTGGCTGTGGAGACCCGCTCCAGCGAACGCAGCTCCCTGGCGATCTCCCGGGCCGCGCTCGGGCCGACATGACGGATCGACAGGGCGACCAGGTAGCGCCACAGCTCGCGGGTCTTGGCCTGCTCCAGCTGCTCGATCAGCTGCTCGGTGGTCTTGGTGGGAACGGAGGGCTTCTTCGCGGCGGGCTTGGTGTAGAAGTAGGGCACCAGGTCGCGGTCGCCCTCCTTCGCGTCCTTGCCGCGCGCCTGCTGCAACATCCGCGGCGCCGCCAGCTTTTCCACCGTCAGGTCGAACAGGTCGCCTTCGTCACGCAGCGGCGGCTCGCCATCGTCCGGCTGGGTGAGCGCGACAGCAGCCTCATATCCGAGAGCTTCGATGTCCAGCGCGCTACGGCCGGCCAAATACGCGACGCGCTCCCTTATCTGCCCGGGGCAGTGCCGTGCGTTCGGGCAGCGCAGGTCGATCTCGCCCTCCTTCTGGGCGGCGATCGGCGTGCCGCAGTCCGGGCAGTTCTTCGGCATCTCGAACGGCCGCTCGCTGCCGTCGCGCAGGTCCACCACCGGGCCGACGATCTCGGGGATGACGTCGCCGGCCTTGCGCAGGATCACCGTGTCGCCGATGAGCACGCCCTTGCGCTCGACCACCTCCTGGTTGTGCAGGGTGGCGAAGCCGACCGTGGAGCCGGCCACTTTCACCGGTTCCATGACCGCGTAGGGGGTGACCCGGCCCGTGCGCCCGACCTGGACCTTGATGGCCAGCAGCTTGGTGGTCACCTCCTCCGGCGGGTACTTAAAGGCGATCGCCCAGCGCGGGTCCTTCGAGGTGGCTCCTAGCCGGCCCTGCAACGCCAGGTCGTCCACCTTGACCACGACGCCGTCGATCTCGTGCTCGACGTCGTGCCGGTGCTTGCCGTAGTACTCGATGTACTCCTTGACCCCGTCGAGGCTCTCGACCACCTTGACCCGGTCGGAGGTGGGCAGACCCCAAGCACGCAGCAGCTCGTACGCGTGCGACTGCGAGTCGATGGTGAGGCCGCGCCGGGCTCCTATACCGTGCACCACCATGCGCAGCGGCCGCTGCGCGGTGATCTTCGGGTCTTTCTGGCGCAGCGAACCGGCTGCGGCGTTGCGCGGGTTGGCGAAGGTGCGGCCCTCGGACTCCTGCATGGCGGCGTTGAACTCGTCGAAGAGCGCGGCCGGGAAGTACACCTCGCCGCGCACCTCGACCAGGTCGGGCACCGGATGGTCGTCACTTCCGGTGAGCCGGTGCGGGATGCCCTTGATGGTGCGCACGTTGGGCGTCACGTCCTCGCCGATACGCCCGTCACCTCGGGTCACCCCGCGCACGAGCCGGCCGCGCTCGTACACCAAGGCGATCGCCAGCCCGTCGACCTTCAGTTCGCACAGGTAGGCCGGGGAGATGCCGACCTCCTTGACGACGCGGTCGTGCCAGGCTTCCAACTCGGCGAAGTCGAAGGCGTTGGCCAGCGAGAGCATCCGCTCGATATGCGGCACCGAGGTGAACTCGGTGGAGACGGCGCCGCCGACCTTCTGCGTCGGCGAGTCGGGGGTGCGCAGTTCGGGGTGCTCGTTCTCAAGCGCGTCGAGTTCGCGCATCAGCGCGTCGTACTCGCCGTCCGAGATCGTCGGCGCGTCCGACACGTGGTAGCGGAACCGGTGCTCCTCGATCTGCTCCGCCAGGTCGGCGTGCCGGGTGCGCGCCGCGCTCAGCGGGTCGGTGCCGGCCGGGCCACCAGCGCTTTCGCCAGCCATCGGATCGTCCCCTCGTGCTCGTCGGTAGCTCAAAGCTACCGGTGACCGCCGACAAAACTAGTCAAGCTCTTCAAGAGCCCGAGCAGTGTCCCGACCCAGTTTGAGGGCTCGGCGGGCCCATCCGGGCGAGGCGCCGGCCAGCCCACAGGACGGCGTGACGACCACCGATCCGGCGATGCGCGGGCCGGGGAATCCAAGGCGGCGCAAGGCGAGAACTCTGTCCTTGAGCCCCTTCACTGAGGGCATGGCGCCAGGGGCGGCGCTCGCGGGATCCGTCGACGGCACGATCCCCGCCAACAGCAGCACCTGAGACTCGATCAACTCGCCGAGCACCTCGTCGTGGCGCTCGTTAAGCAGCGCCATGTCAAAGGAGATGCCAGTCACGCCAGCGCGGCGCAGCGTATCGAACGGTACGTCAGGCGCACAGCAGTGCACGATGACGGGCGTCCCTGATGCCGTGCCGGTTGATGAGACAGCGCCGGTTGATGAGGCGGCGCCAGTTGATGAGGCGGCGCCAGATGCGTTATCGCCGAACCGCACGCCTTCGACGACCGTACGCAACAGTTCGCGCATGACGTTCTCGTCAACCGCACGCAATGAACCGAATCCACTCGCGGTCGGCACGCTGCCCCTCAGCACGCCCGGGAGCGCCGGTTCATCGAGCTGCAAGATCACCTGCGCGCCGGGCACCCGCTTTCGGACGTCCGCGAGGTGCAACCGCAGGCCCTCAGCTAGGGACTCGGCGATGTCACGCACGGCTCCGCTGTCGGCCAGCAGCTTGTCGCCGTACGGCAGTTCGACCACCGCGGCAAGCGTCCACGGGCCGACTGCCTGGATTTTCAGCGGGCCGACGTAGCCCTGGGTGTACTCCTCCAGCAGATCCAGATCGGAGGAGAGGTGACTACGTGCCCTGCCGTGGTCTCGGCCCGGCCGATCCGCGATGCGCCAACCAGAGGGCTGCACCTCTGCGTACAGGTCCACCAACAGTGCGGTACTGCGCCCGACCATGTCAGCGCCGACGCCGCGTTGCGGCAACTCCGGAAGAAAGGGCAGGCCGGGCCGCTCACCGAGCTCGCCCATGACCATGCGAATCGCCTCACGCATGTCCTGGCCCGGCAACGAACCGATGCCTGTGGCAGAGGGTGCAGGAATCGCGGCGCGGGGGCGCTGCGGCTGCGACTGTGCCTTTTCGTAAGGATCTGTGGTCACGTAACTGAGCGTAGACGCAATCGGCGGTTCCTCCGACTTAGCGAACGACGGGCAAATCCGCTGCGGAAAGCTGCCGGTTCTGCAACACTCTGGCACTCAACGGGGTAGTGATCCCAAGCGCCGGTCCGCAGCAGGTCTGGGCCGGGCTGGAACGGGTAGCAGCGTGTCTGACGTTGGCTGTGACAAGGGAGCAAAAAAACGGCAAGCAGCGGCTAAGGAGGGAATCCGCGTGCAGACCATCTTCTTCGCGGCGGACGCCGCGCAACTGCTGCGGCTGGCGGCCGCCGGGGGCGACACCGACGGGCTCGACCTGGCCTGCGTGGACGCGGCGGATCTGGACCCGGCGCAGTTGCTGGAGCTGGACACGCTGATGACCGGTCATGACCCGGTCGTCGTGCGCGAGGCGGTGCTGACTCCGGCGCGCGAGCTCGGCCCCGGCCCGGGAGCGCTGGCGCAGGGCACGGAGGAGCGAGTGGTGCTGTGCGTGCGCCCGGCGCTGGCTCGCAGCCTGCGTGGCCGCAGCAACGCGGAACTCGACGAGATCGCGCTGGACTGGGAACTGCGGGCGTGGGGCGCGGACTGGAACGCGAACCGCTACGGAGCGCTGCTGCGTTCCCTCGCGTTGCTCGCCGAGGTCGCGCACAACGAGCGGCGCGGCGTTTACGTGCGGTTCGACGTCTGACGCGGCGTCACGCATACGCACGCCAAAGCGAGATCCCGCGGAACGCGGCCGCTACGCAGACGCCGATACGTCCTGCGTGGCGGCGCTCGCGCGGCGCGTCGCAGTGATCGTCGCCGAACCGATTACGCGCGTGCCCTCGTAGAACACTGCGGTCTGTCCTGGTGCGATACCCCGCACGGGCGCGGAAAGTTGCGCCGTTACTCCCTCTCGCGTGGCGTCATAACGCACGCTCGCCGGGGCAGGGTCGCCATGCGCGCGCATCTGTACCAAGCACTCGAAGTCGGCGGATGGAGCAGTGCCACACCACCGCGGGTGCTCGCCGGCAATCTCGCTCACCGCGAGTTCGTCGGCGGTACCCACGGTCACGGTGTTGTTGACCGGTGAGATGTCGAGCACGTAGCGCGGACGGCCGTCGCCGGCCGGATCGCCGATATGCAGGCCCTTACGCTGCCCGATGGTGAAGCCGTAGGCACCCGAGTGCGATCCGAGGACGGCGCCGGAAGAATCCACGATCGGGCCGGACTCGGTGCCGAGACGGTCGGCGAGAAAACGCCGGGTGTCGCCGTCCGCGATGAAGCAGATGTCATGCGAGTCGGGCTTGTCGGCGACGGCGAGGCCGCGGCGCTCGGCCTCAGCCCGCACCTCGGACTTCAGCGAATCGCCGAGCGGGAAGAGCGCGTGGCCGAGCTGCGTGGTGTCCAGCACCCCGAGCACATAGGACTGGTCCTTCGCCGGATCGGCCGAGCGGTGCAGCTCACGCGAGCCGTCCGCGCCATCGACGATGCGCGCGTAATGGCCGGTGCACACGGCGTCGAAGCCGAGCGCGAGCGCCTTGTCCAGCACCGCGGCGAACTTGATCTTCTCGTTGCAGCGCAGGCAGGGATTCGGCGTGCGGCCCGCGGCGTACTCGTTGACGAAGTCGTCGACCACGTCGGCGTGGAAGCGCTCGGCCAGATCCCAGATGTAGAACGGAATGCCGATCACGTCGGCAGCCCGCCGGGCGTCGCGCGAGTCCTCAACTGTGCAGCATCCGCGCGCCCCGGTGCGGAAGGATTGCGGGTTTTTGGACAGCGCCAGATGGACCCCGGTCACCTCATGTCCGGCCTCGACGGCCCGGGCAGCCGCGACCGCCGAGTCGACTCCGCCGGACATCGCCGCAAGAACACGCATGGTTACTAGGGTACGTGCTGTCGCGAACCGATTAGTTCAGATGATCAGCAGGGAAGGACTCCGCTACGGCTTCGGAGCCGCTAGCGGGATGTCGATCGGGAACGGAACCTCGGTCTTCAAACGGCCGATGTGCGTGCGCTTCAGTTGATACACACCGCCGAAACGCTGGTGTTCGTGCACGATCGGCGCGTCGTCAGCGCCACGCTCAACCAACCAGAACGTCGGGATACCCATCGCCGCATAGATGATCGGCTTGACGTACCGATCCTGCTCCTCGGATCCCGGGGTGACCACCTCGGCGACAAGCGCGATTTCGTCCGGCAGCAAGACGCTCTTATCCCAGTCGAACGCGTGGGCGTGCCTGAAAGAGAGGTCTGGCTCGGGCGCCGTTCGCTCATCAAGTTTGATCGCCATTCGATACAGCACGGCGAACGTATCGGGCGCCTGGACTTGCAACAGCCGCTGGAGTTCCGAAGTGACGTGCATGTGCCACCCGGTCTGGGCGCACCAAACCAGTCGGCCACCGATGAGTTCCGCGCGAGTCGGCGCGTCCTTAGGGAACGTGGACAGAGTCCAACGTTCGGGCGGCGGAGTAGGAAGCGTCTGCACGCTCGCTAGCTCAAGCCCGCAGATCGGGCACGGTCGACCACCGCGGGGAGCGCTTCGAGCAGCGTCTTGACGTCCTCGGCGGTAGAGGTGCGGCCGAGCGAGAAGCGCAGCGAGCAGCGGGCCAGTTCCGGGTCGACGCCCATCGCCAGCAGGACATGGCTCGGCTGCGCGATGCCGGCCGAGCAGGCCGAGCCGGTCGAGCATTCGATGCCCTGCGCGTCGAGCAGCAGCAGCAACGAGTCGCCTTCGCAGCCGGGGAAACAGAAGTGCGCGATACCCGGGAGCCTGGCCTCCAGGCCGCGGTCCGGGTCGCCGGACAGCACCGCGTCGGGCACGGTTTGGCGCACCCCGTCGATCAGCAGGTCGCGTAGCTCGGCCAGCCGCTGCGACTCGTGCTCGACTTCGCGCACCGCCGCGGTCACCGCCGCCGCGAAGCCTGCGATCGCGGGGGTGTCGAGGGTGCCGGAGCGCACATCGCGCTCCTGGCCGCCGCCGTGCAGCAGCGGGGTGAGTTCCGCCTTGCGATCCAACAGCAGCGCGCCGATACCGATCGGGCCGCCGGCCTTGTGCGCGGTGATCGTCATCGCGTCGAGGCCGCTCGCGGAGAAGTCCAGCGGCAGGTGGCCGAGGGCCTGGATCGCGTCGGAGTGGATGGGCAGGTCGTGGGCGTGTGCGACGGCGACCAGGTCGTGGACCGGCTGTACCGTGCCCACCTCGTTGTTCGCCCACATCACGGTGACCAGGGCGACCGATTCGGGTCCGCCGTCGCGGCTTATCGCCTCGTGCAGGGTCGCCGCATGAACGCGGCCGTTCTCGTCGACCGGCAGCCAGTCGACGCTCGCGCCCTCGTGCTCGACGAGCCATTGCAGTGGGTCGAGCACGGCGTGGTGCTCAATCTTCGGCGCCAGGATGCGGGTCCGGCGCGGATCGGCCGCGCGGCGGGCCCAGTACAGGCCCTTGACCGCGAGGTTGTCGGCCTCGGTGCCACCGCCGGTGAACACGATGTGGCTCGGCCGCGCGCCCACGGCTTCGGCTAGAGCTTCGCGCGACTCCTCGACCACCCGCCGGGCCGCGCGTCCGGAGCCGTGCAGCGAGTTGGCGTTACCGACCCGCGCGAATTGCTCGGTCATCGCCGCTACCGCGTCCGGGTGCAGCGGCGTGGTGGCCGCGTGATCGAGATAAGTCATTTCACTCTCAAGCATAGTGGCCCCGACGGCTGTCGTCGGGGCCACTATGACGAGCGTGCGAAGCGCTACTGCGTCGCGCCGCAGGCGTGCTACTTGCGCTTGGCGATCTCCTCGGTGAGCTGCGGGACGACCTTGAACAGGTCACCCACCACGCCGTAGTCCACCAGCTCGAAGATCGGCGCCTCGGGGTCCTTGTTGACCGCGACGATCGTCTTCGAGGTCTGCATTCCGGCCCGGTGCTGGATCGCGCCGGAGATGCCGGCCGCGATGTACAGCTGCGGGGAGACGGTCTTGCCGGTCTGGCCGACCTGCGACTGGTGCGGGTACCAACCCGAGTCCACCGCCGCACGCGACGCGCCGACCGCCGCGCCGAGCTGGTCCGCGAGCGACTCGATTACCGAGAAGCTCTCCGCGGAGCCGACGCCACGGCCGCCGGAGACCACGATCGCCGCCTCGGTCAGCTCGGGCCGGTCGCCCTTCGGCACCACGACCCGGTCCACGACCTTGGCCAGCTTCGCCGAGTCGCTCAGCTCGACCGACACATCCACCCGCTCGGCCGCGGCCTGCTCGGCGGCCGGTGGGGTCGAGTTCGGGCGCAGCGCGACGATCGGGGTTCCCGAGGTGACCGTGGAGTGCACGATCGAGGAGCCGCCGAAGATGGACTGCTCGGCGACGAAGGCGTCCCCGTCGAGCTTCAGGTCCACCGCGTCGGTCAGGATGCCGGAGCCGGTCTTGATCGCCAGCCGCGCGGCCACTTCCTTGCCCTCGGCGGTGGCCGGGACCAGCACCGCCGCCGGCTGCGCGTCGGCGACGAGCTTGGCCAGCAGTTCGGCCTTCGGCGCGACGACGTAGCCGCTCAGCTCGGGGTCGTCCGCGACGTACACCTTCGCCGCGCCGTACTCGGCCAGCTTGTCCTTGGCGTCGTCGTAGCCGGCGCCGATGAAGACCGCGGCCGGCGTGCCCAGCTCGCGGGCCTTGGTGAGCAGTTCGAGGGTGACCTTCTTGACCGCGCCGTCGGCGTGGTCGACGAGTACGAGGATCTCAGCCATGACAGCTACCCGGCCTTCCTAGACGAACTTCTTCGAGGCGAGGAAGTCGGCGAGCTCGACCCCGCCGTTGCCCTCGTCGCTGACGATGACGCCCTTGGCGCGCGGCGGGGCGACGGCCGCGTCGAGCACCTTGGACCAGGAACCGGCCGTGCCCACCTTCGCCGGCTCGATCGACACCGCGGCGGCGTCCAGGCTCTCCACCGGCTTCTTCTTGGCGGCCATGATCCCCTTGAACGAGGGGTAGCGCGGCTCGTTGATCTTCTCGACCACCGAGACCACCGCGGGCAGGCTCGCCTCGACCACGTCGTGGCCGTAGTCGGTCTGCCGGTTGATCTTGATGGACGAGCCGTCGACCTCGACCTTGGCGGCGAAGGTCAGCTGCGGCAGGCCGAGCCGCTCGGCCAGCAGCGCCGGTACGATCGAGGTGCGCGCGTCGGAGGCCTCGCAGCCGAGGATGACCAGGTCGTACTCGAGGGTGCCGAGCACCTGGGCCAGCGCGTAGGACGTGGCGATCGAGTCCGAGCCGGCCAGCGCCGGGTCGGTGAGGAAGACGGCCTTGTCGGCGCCCATCTGCAGGGCCTTCTTGTACGCCTCGGTGGCGTCCTCGGGGCCCATGGACACGACGGTCACCTCCCCGCCGTGCTTCTCGACCAGCTGCAGCGCCTCCTCGATGGCGAATTCGTCCATCTCGTTGATGAGGCCGTCCACCGCTGCCCGGTCGACGGTCAAAGTGTCCGGGTCCAGCCGTTTATCGGCCGCCGTGTCCGGTACCTGCTTCACAAGGACGACGATCTTCATTGCTCCGGCGCCTCCAGCACGGTCGGTCTCGCGGTAATCGGGTGCCGGACCGCCGCGGCGCACCGCTAGCGCCACCGGACGGTTCCAGTCCCTCAGCCGAGGATACGGGATTCCGGCCACCAAACTACCGTTCAGTAATGTGTCGTGGACCACAGAATGCCACAGCGGTGCGGCCTGTACTCAAGAGAACCGCACCAAGGCGCATCGTCGCTAAAGCGGGATACGCCTCGGGGGTAGGGCGGCGGTGGAGATCAGCTAGCCGGGCGAGCGCACCTGCGCTGATGTGGGGCCCGTTCGGGGCTGGTTCAACGGACCCGCCAGGCCGGCGCCACCGTCAGAGTTGCGGTGCGATCCGCTCGGCGAACAGGCTGCGACGCTGGTCCGGCCGTAGATGACAGGAGACCAGGTGCTTGCGGCCATTGTCGGCGAGCTGCGGGATCTGCTCAGTGCAGCGGCCGCCGATCAAGTCAGCGAACCGGCAGCGCGGATGGAAAGCACAGCCGGCCGGCACGTTGATCAGCGAGGGCGGACTGCCTGGGATAGGCAGCAAGCGCGCCTGTACCGCACGGTCCAGGCGCGGCATCGAGCCGAGCAGACCCCAGGTGTACGGATGCTCCGGCTCGGTGAACACGGTCTTGGCCGGGCCGTACTCGACGGCCTTGCCCGCGTACATGACCATGATGTCGTCCGCGAGCTCCGCGACCACGCCCAGGTCGTGCGTGATGATGATCAGAGCGCTGTTGAACTCCTGCTGGAGATCCCGCATCAGGTCCAGGATCTGCGCCTGCACCGTCACGTCGAGCGCCGTGGTGGGCTCGTCCGCGATCAGCAGCTCTGGATTGCAGATCAACGACATCGCGATCATCGCGCGCTGGCGCATGCCGCCGGAGTACTGGTGCGGGTAGTCGTCCACGCGCGCGTCCGGCTGCGGAATTCCGACCCGGTCGAGCATTTGAATCGCGCGCTGGCGTGCCTCGCTCTTGGAGGCCTTGTGGTGCACCCGGTACGCCTCGGCGATCTGGTCGCCGACCT
>NZ_DATNGK010000092.1:0-7359 GCF_035605935.1 Actinocrinis sp.
TCACCGTGACTCTGTTGATCTGGCCCCAGGCCTGGTCTAACACGGCGATCAATGAGGGTAGCTCAGCGGTCAGGTCGCGCGAACGCGGCCACCAGGCGCCGTTGACCATTCCCGGGTGCCGGCTG
The DNA here is from genome assembly GCF_035605935.1 of Actinocrinis sp. Taxonomy (GTDB): domain Bacteria; phylum Actinomycetota; class Actinomycetes; order Streptomycetales; family Catenulisporaceae; genus Actinocrinis. The sequence continues at coordinate 126 of NZ_DATNGK010000092.1, forward strand.
AAGGGCTTGAGTGAGAGGCGGGCCTCGGGCGCGGGAGTTTCGACGGGCTGCGGGCGGATGCTGACTGTGGTCACAATGCGGACCTGTCCCCGGGGCGGTGATCACCCGGACTGATGACTCGCCGGAGACGACGCCGCCATGGACGGTGGCCTTCGAAATGTCCTCGGTACTTCTATGTTACTCCCCGCGTGCTCACCCGGCCGGTCTCGAACCGGCGCAGCGCCGACCTGCACAGCGCAGAGGGAAGGGCAGCGAGGCGGACCTCGACCGCCGCGTGGTCTAGACCTCAATGGGAAGTCGGTCTGGTGCGTGAATCGGTGCTCAGCTGTCGATACCCGCGCTACGCGGCGGGCGACGGGATGGCAACGTCCGATCGCGCCAAGAAGCCACGGAACGGGGCCCGAATCGCGTTAGCCCATGTAGGTGGCACGATTCATGTCGCATCGCGCTCTGTTCGTCACTCGGGTGTGCGTTTGGCTACCGCGCAGCGACGCGTCTGGTTCAATGACTACCAGGAGCCGGGACCCCGCTTCGCATGAACCGGTCGATCACGACGAGCGTTCGACGGAAGCGGCAGCTATGACTGTTCTTCGTGACCCACCGGCTTCGACACCGGCCCTGAACGAAGCGGGCGATCCGCTCGCGACAGCGCCCTCTGGTGCGGCCGGATTACCGCCGTCGGCGGCCCTGCGCCGGGCTGGTCCGGCGGACCCCGAGGCCGGCGAGCCGTTCGAGGAGCTGGCCCGGTCGGCTACCACCATCCTTGGCGTCGAGCTGGCGTTTGTCGCGGTCCTCGACCAACCGCTCGCGCCCAATGGCAATGGCGGTGTCATCCACGCTCGCATCAGCCACCGCGTGGTATCGCGCAACTTCGCGCAGTACTCCTTCGGCCGTCGGATCGTCAGCCTCGGCCAGGAACTGATCATCGACGACGCCGGACTGGCTGCGGACCCCGGCGTGCGACGCCTCGCGGCGAGGGGGAACCTGTCGGCCTGGGCCGGATGCCCGGTGCGCGACGCGGCTGGCCGCGTCGTGGGCGCGTTGTGCGTGGCCGATCGTCTGCCGCGTCGTTGGAGCGCCCACGACGTCGATGTCCTTCGCGCGCTGGCCGCGGTCGCCTCGGGCGAGTTCGCGCTGCACGCGGCGCTGGATGTCTCGCGCCGCCACGCGACGCAGCGTGCCGAGCTCGCGCAGACGTTGCAGGAAAGCCTGCTGCCGCCGTGGCTTCCGCAGATCCCGGGCCTTCAGCTGGCCGCTTGCTACATCGCGGGCGGCACCGGGGCGGAAGTGCTCGGGGACTTCTACGACGTGTTCCCCTCGCTGCCCGGCAGCTGGGGTATCGTGGTCGGCGACGTATGCGGCAAGGGTGCCGGCGCCGCCAAGAGCACCGCCATGGCCCGCTACACACTGCGCGCCGAAGCGCACCGGCAGAGCCGGCCGAGTGAGGTGCTGGCAGCGCTGAACCGGGCGCTGCTGGACTGGCCAAGCGCGGACCCCCGCTTCCTGACCGCGATCTACGCCACGGTGGCACCGAGCACGACGGGGGCATCGGTGCAGGTCGCCGCGGCCGGACATCCCCTGGCCCTGATACACCGCGCGGACGGGCGGATACACGCGTTCGGCCGCACCGGAACCCCGCTCGGGCTCTTCCCCGACCCCGAGCTGAGCGACTCGCGCACGAGGCTGCACCCCGGCGACAGCCTGATCATGTTCACCGACGGCGTCACCGAAGCGCACCGCCTCGGCGACTACGAGCTGTTCGGGGAGCAACGGCTACGTGAGGTCATCGCCACAACAAAGGGCAAGGCCGCCGCAGACGTCGCGCGGTGTATCGCGAAGGCGGCCTTGGCCTTCGGTGGTGAGCCGCCCGCCGACGACACCGCGATCCTCGTTCTCAAACCGGCACACTGACGCGCGACGCCCTCGCCGGCGCAGAACGATGCAGGCCGGCTCTACGTAGTGCGCTGACAGCGACACGCGCGGGCCAACGGTCCGACCGCTCTGCTTCGGGAGACGCGCCTACCGGCGCTTGAGCTTAAGCGCCAGGCCGGGGACGAGAAAGGACAAGAGGAAGATCGGCAAGATGCTCTTTCCGGTGCATCGGAAGGCGACGGTCTCGCCGTCCGCGGCGTCGAAGGTCTTCGTTCGGCTGGAGTCTCGGCCGCTGCGCACTCGCAACGTATGACGTCCAGGTTCGATTGGCATCTCGAACGTGTCGTTCATTTCTAACGACCCGACACGCTCCCCATCGAGCACGATCTCGTACCTGGCGCGGCGGACCTCCGCTCCGATTGCTTTGTGCTTCAGCGTCAGCGCCGCGGACATGGTTGGCCTCCTCCTGTTGCAGGTGTCAGTCATCTGTGTCTTCGTGAATGCCCTGCCGCTGTGGCTGCGCGCCACCAGCATCGGGGCTCTGAACCCGTTTCGCTCTCGTCCCGGCCCGTTCAGAGAAGCTGACGTGCGCACCGGACAGGCCTTGGCGGACGTGGCCACGATCGGCATTCCCGTCCAGCGCAGCGCATCAGGCCGACCTGCTTACCAACCAGTTGTGGAACGCGCTCGACAGCCGCGTGTTCATCGAGCAAGGCAAGAGCGTGCTCGATGCACACCACTGCATCAGCGTGGACGCCGCCTTCTCCCTGCTGCGCGACCATGCGCTTGACCACAACCTGCGGCCGTCCTACCTTGCCCGGCAGGTCGCCGACGGCTCAACCATCGCCGCCGCGCTGCTGCGCGAGTAGGACCCGCCGTTCCCGGCGGCGCCTCACAGTTGGGAACGGCCTGATCGCACGATGGCCGGACTCGGCGCGAGAGCTGGCGACGAGTTCCCGGTCGCCAGCCGCGCGCCGCCCCGCTCACACGATCGAAGGAAACAAGAGCCCACCAGCGAGCCGTCAGACTTGCGCCCTTTCGGTGCGGTCATTCGCGATGTCGATGCGGTCGCGTCGGGTGTCCGCCACGATGAATCCCAGGCCGAGAGCCATCACGACAATGGCCACGATCCACAGGAAGTGCACCGCCAGGCCGATCAAGCCGAAGAACAAAGCCAGGGACAGCACGACGAGCATGACCGTGTCCGGGCCCCTCCGCTGGACCAGCAACCGCCCGAGCCGCTCGCTCAATCGGGACTCCGAGGCGGAACGGGGCGACTGAACGGGCTTCGGCGCGACGCTCGGTACGGGCCCTCCCGCGTCCACCGCAGTGTCCAGGCGGTAGCTGATCCGAGGCGGACGGACGTCGTGGTTGGAGTCTCTCAGGTCGGGTCTCATGAGGAGACCCCCGATCTCCCTCCGATAGCGGAGGGTCAACAGCTCAACTTGAGCTACCCCCAGTGTAGCTCTCGCAGGTCGCCCGGGATGCGCGCACGTAACGGCGCTCACGCAAGCTGGGCATGGAAACCGTCCAGCGTGACGGCTCCGACGCGGTGGCGCCGTCAGGGCGTCTTGGCGACGGTGAGCAGTACGGCCGTGGCTTCCAGCGCTTCGAGTGAGTGCCTGGTATCGGGCACGATCAGCAGGTCGCCGGGCAAGCCGTCCCATGAGTTCTCGCCGGCGCTCAGCCGCACGCGCCCGGACAGGACGTGGATGGTGGCCTCGCCGGGATTCTCGTGTTCGTCGAGCTTCTGGCCGACGGCCAGCGCGATCACGGTTTGGCGCAGCACGTGCTCATGGCCGCCGTACACCGTATGGGAGCTTCGGCCGCCGTGCGCGTGCAGCGCGAGGCTCGACTGCTCGCGCGCCAGCGCCGTGAGCGAGAACTTCTCCATCCGAGCCGCTCCTTAGATCGATTGCCGGTAGCCGAAGAATTCGTGGTCCTGGTTGTAGCCGCCGTGACCGCCACCGATCGTCGTGAAGTCCGCGACGAACTCCACGCCCTGGATCCATTTCACCTGCTTGAAGCCGAGCTGGACCTCGTTGCGCAGCCGCAGCGGGGCGCCGTGGCCAAACGGCAGGGGCGCGCCGTTCATGTCGTAGGCGAGCATCGTGAGGTGGTAGCCCATCTGCTCGATGGGGTGCGCGTCATAGTAGAGGCCTTCGTCCGGCCCTTCCCCCAGGGAGTAGAAGACGACCCACCTGGCCTCGGGCAGCGGCCTGACCAGCTCCGTGACTGTGCGCATCGACACCCCGCCCCAGCGGGCGACGCCCGACCAGCCCTGGATGCAGAAGTGCTGGGTGATCTGCTCGTGGTGGGGCAGCGCTCGCAGCGCCGCCAGATCCAGCTGCACCGGGTTCTCGACCAGGCCACCGACGTGAAGCCGGTAGTCCGCGAAGTCGCCCTCGGCCAGCGCCTTGTACCGCGCGGAGTCCGGGTAGCGGCCGTTGTGCCAAAAGTAGGGCGAGATGTCCTTCTCGGTGTACTCGCCCGGAGTGGAATCCACGTGCTCGAACAGGCGCTGGGCCGGGCCGATCAGGGTGTAGCCGATCCGCTGCACGAGGCGGGGATGGCGCAGGGTGACGGGAGTCGCGGCGGCCCACCCGACAGCCACCACGGTCGTCACGGCCGCGAAGACCCAGAATCCGAGCCACCCGGCGTTGTCGCCACCGGCGAAGATGTGGTTGAGGTTGCGCAGCAGACCCGTGGTGAACACCAGCGTCACATGGATGACGATGAACAGCAGGAACCAGACCAGCACGAGGAAGTGAAGGGAACGCGCCGCCTGGATGTTCAGGACCCTGCTGATCCGCTTGAACCGGGTGGACAGCGCGGGCGACATCCCGAGGCCGGTCAGCAGAGCGAGTGGGGCGGCGATGAACACCGTGATGAAGTAAGCGATCATCTGCAGGCCGTTGTACGCCACCCATCCGTCCTGCTTCGGCCAGTCCAGCGAGAGGTACTGGATCAGCGCAGACGTGGCGTTCGGGACGACGTCCCAGCTCGCGGGCACCAGGCGCCGCCACTGCGAGGTCGCGAAGAGTAGAGCGTAGAAGATTAGACCATTGAGTAGCCACAGCGTGTCCACGCCCAGGTGCCACCATCGGGCCAGCCCGATGGAATGCCTTAAGCCCGGCAGCCCGACCTGACCCGGAAGGCTGATGGAATCCTGCTTCGCCGTCCACAGCGGGTCGGCCGGGACGGGTTTCTGGACGCGGAACCAGTCCCGGCCCGGCGTACTGTGCCGGGTCCAGTACAGCCTCGGGTGGTCGCTCAGGATCTGCGCGCCCGACCGCAGGATGAAGACCAGGAAGAACAGGTTGAAGAAGTGCTGGGCGTCCACCCAGACCGGCAGGCCTGCCGCACCTCCGGCACCGGCCGACGCGGACGTGCCGGGATACCGCGCGATGAATCGCTGAACCGGCGGATCTCCGCGCAGCCCCTTTGCGCACGCCACCGCGACGATTAGGAGCACGAAGCCGATCGGCAACATCCAGAGCAGGTTGAACCACCGATCGCGGCCCACCCGCACGCGGGGAGCGATCCCGTGCGCCTGAGGAATCGAGCCCGCCCAGGCCATCGGATCCACAACATCTCGGCCCGCGGTCAGGTGTAGGTGGTAATCCTCCGTCGGCCGCGCCGCGCCGACGGTCGACCCGGAGTCGGGCAGGGAGCGATCTACGCCGTCGGACCGGGCGCCTAGCTCAACCATGGTGCGCTCATGGCGATCAACGGAAAGGCCATCGGGAAACCCCGGCTTCTTCGCGGTCGACGCGCGAATCGCACCGACGCCAACCGTCGGGGTCTGGAACGGCAACACCGACTATAGCCCGCCGTCCGAGCCACGATAAGGAGCGCGCTGATATCGATCAGCGCCGCACGGCACTGGAAGCGGAACCATGCCTCGGCGCGGACTGCGGTGCGATTCACCCAGGTAGATGCCGAACCCGGGAGGCCGGCCGTGCGGCGGCGCGTGAGCAGGCGGGTGAGCCATTGGGTGCGCAGTGCCTTCGGGCGTGGCATCACCAGGAGGGTTCGCACCTGCCGGATCGGAGCGTGCTGCGATACGGAGGTTGCGCGGTGATGGCCGACCCGTCATGTTCCAAGTCGTGGGCCAGGCTTGAGATCGAGTGCAGCCTGGACGTGCGGGTCAGCAGGTTCGTCTCCGCGCGCAGCGTCCGGCGGGCGCGGCCGAGGTCGATTGCGCTGTTGCGGGCGGCGTCCAGGGCGAACCGCAAGTGGTCGCATTGCCGCAGCAACTCCCGCTTCCAGGCGTCGCGTAGGAACTGTTCCGCGTTGTACACAGCTTGCCCGGCCGCCTGCGCGTGGGAAGGTGTGTGCGCTTCGCGGTGGCCTCGCCTACGCCCGGACATCACTGCACTCCGGCCGCCGCCGGGACACGATGGGGAGCGAAATCTCGTCGAGGGGATGCGCCTGGTGCCGTTTAAGGGCGTCGCCATCGAGCCCACCTTGCGTGGAGCGGGAGGCAGCGAGGCGGGTCTCGAGACCGGCGAATGGTCTAGACCTTTTCGGGGACGCGGTCCGGCTGCGTGAATGGAGTGCTCGCGGCCAGTATGCCCCTGCGCCGGTGCGGGCGATAGGGCGAGAGCGTCCGGGTGCTGCTTCGCTAGACGCGTGTCGCCTCGTTGTTCTGAGAGCCGAGAGGCGAGACCGGCCCGGTAGGGATTCGGTCGAGGAGAGCCGTCAGGCCCAGGGCGACGGCGGTTCGGCCGCCCCGGGGCCTGACGGTGCTTATCGCGGCTCAGTGCCGCCGCGTCTGCTTACGGGTCGTCAGTACGGTGCCTCCGAGGACGAGCAGGCCGGCGCCCGCAGCGGCGGGCAGCAGCGGATCGGCACCGGTCTCGGCGAGTTGTCCACCGCCGGACGACGTCGCCGAGGCGGATGGCGTTGCGGCGCCGGACGGGCTGGCGCTGGAAGTCGAAGCGCCGGTCGCGGTCGGCGTACTCGTCGCAGTTGCGCTCACCGAGGGTGTCGCGCTCGTGCTGGAGGACACGCTCGTGGTGGGTGTCGCGCTGTTGGAGACCGAGGCGCTCGCGGAGGGTGAGGCGCTCGCGCTGGCGCTGGCCGAGGGTGACGCACTCGCACTCGCGCTGGCGCTGGCGCTGGCTGACGCACTCGCACTCGCACTCGCGCTGGCGCTGGCTGACGCACTGGCACTGGCGCTGGCCGAGGGTGACGCGCTCGCACTGGCACTCGGGGAGGATGAGGCGCTGGCGCTAGCCGAGGGTGACGCACTCGCACTCGCGGACGGTGACGCGCTCGCGCTGGCCGACGCACTCGTGCTGGGCGACGCGCTGGTGGACGGTGAGGCGCTTGTGCTGGGTGTAGCACTGCTGCTGGC
>NZ_DATNGK010000093.1:0-32282 GCF_035605935.1 Actinocrinis sp.
TGCCGGACCGGTTCGAAGAGGAAGATTTCCATTCCGCTTGCCTGGCGGGCGGCTGCGAGCAGCGTCCCGTCGCCGTGGGCGCGGCGAGCAGAGGCGACGCCGTCGTGCCGGCCGAGCGGCTCGCGCATCCGCGCTCGATGAAAGACCCATGCGCCGACCGGGGCGAGGCGGGTCGCCGCGATGTCGTAGTGGACGAACGCGGCCGTGCCGGGCCGGTCCTGGGCGCGAAAGAAGCTCGCGAGTGCATCGGCGGAAAAGTGGTGCAGCACCCCGGAGGAGATATAGACGGTGGCGTCCTCGTCGAGCGCGAAGGCGTCAGCGCACATGAAATCGCACCGCAGCCCTTCGGCCACGGCAAGCCTGGATGCTTCGGCCACCAAGACCGGGTTCATATCGACCCCGAGCAGTTCGACGTCAGCGCCGAGGACACCGGTCGCGGCGAGCGCACGAATGACATACCCGACGCCGCAGCCGATATCAACGACGCGCAGGCTGCGGGAACCGGCTGAGCGCGTCACGGCGAGAACCGGCCTGAGCAGTTCGGCGAACCGCTGCGCCATGTGCAATTCCTCGCCCAAGCGCTGAAGTTCGGTGTGGACGCGTACGAGCAGGCGGTCGACGGATTCCGGCTCCAGCACCCCGGCTTCGGCGGGCATCCGCTGCACGATCCGCGCCGCCCGGTGGTCGCCGGCGCAGCGCAGCCGTTCGATGACGTCGGTCGCGAAGACCGGCTCACGAGTGTGCGTGGCGGGATCCCAGGCGACGATCAAGTCGGAGATCTCGAGAACTGACACGCTGCGAACCCTAGCTGTTCAGCGGCGGGCACCGACGGCTGCGTACATCGCATAACGTGCCACGTCGCCGCCGAGCGGGTCGGGCGGTGCGTCGGGGTCCGGCCGCCAGCGAATGGTGTCGACGACGCCGGGTTCCAGCAGCTCGTAACCGCGCAGCAGTTGGGTGATCCCTTCTTTGCTGCGCAGCGTCATCGAGTGGCTGGCATGCTCGTACACGTCGCGCACCTCCGAGATCGCCTGCGGACGGTAGTCACCGGTGCCGTGGGTGAGCGCGATGTATGAGCCGGGGGCGGTTGCCTCCCGATACGCCGCGATGGTGCCCGCCGGGTCGTCCTCGTCCGGTACGAACGGCAGCGCGAGGAAGAGCAAGACCGCGATCGGGCGGCTGAGGTCCAGAAATCCGGTCAGCTGAGCGCTGGTGAGCACGGCCTGCGGATAGCGCAGGTCGGCGTGCAGAAATCGCGCATGGGGCACGTCCGCGAGCAGCACGCTGCCGTGCGCATAGGCAACCGGATCGCAGTCCACGTACAGCGTGCGCGCCTTCGGATTGGCCGCTTGCGCGACCTCGTGCACATTCCCGACCGTGGGAATTCCGGAGCCGAGGTCGAGGAATTGATCGATCCCGAGGCCGGCCAGCAGCTTGACGACCCGGCGCAGGAACGCGCGATTCGCGGTGGCGAAATGCCGCGCGTCGGGCCACACGGCCATCGCCTGCTCCGCCAGCTGCCGGTCGGCGGCGAAATTGTGCGAGCCGCCGAGGTAGTAGTCATACATGCGAGCCGCCGACGGGGTCTCGATATCCACCTCGCCAGGCGCCCAGCCAGGACGTTCGGTCACGACTTCGACTTTCCTTTCCACGGCGGCCGGGCCGCTGCGCTGTCCGCGGAAACGCTCAAGGCGAGCTTAGAGGGCAACCGTGCGACGGAGCAGCTGACCAAGGTCCGCTGGTTCGAGCTCGACTCCGTCGGCACTGCAGCGTGGGTCCGGCCGCGTTACTTTGGCGAGAGAGCGCGCCGAGGAGTGATTCAGCCATGGACGAGACGCCCGCCTCTGCCCCGTCGTCATCACCGTCCGGCGTGGCGAGCCTGGTGATGGCGGGCACGGAACCCGCGGTGCGGTTCGAGCGCATCCTGGCGATGACGCCGGAAGAGGTGTGGGCGGCGCTGACCGATCCGGACAGCCTGCGTGGCTGGTTTCCTTGCTCGATCTCGGCGCAGCAGTGGGAGGTCGGCGGGGCGCTGACCTTCTCGTTTCCCGGCCAAGCCGAGTTCACCATGGACGGCGTGGTGCTCGAATGCGACCCGCCGCGGGTGCTGGCGTATCTGTGGGGCGAGGAAACGCTGCGCTTTGAGCTCGAAGCGGTGTCGGTCGATGAAGGCGAGACGCGGCTGGTGCTGACCGATGAACTGTCCGCGCCGATCGCCGCGCGCAACGCCGCGGGATGGCATCTGTGCCTGGATCGGCTGGCTGGAAAGCCTGCGGCGGCTCGGAATGATGGCAGCGCCGGGGCTGAGGAGACGGGCGGCGGGGACGATTGGCGGCGGCTGTTCGCTCTCTATAGTGCGGCGTTCGAGCCCTTGCTCGGGCCGCAGGAAGGACCGCCTGCCGGGTTCGAGGATGGTAGCTGAGCAGCTGCTGACCTGCGATCCTACGATCGACAGCGGGCTCGCACGGCCGGCGGCGCACGCATGTGAGAGATGACGTACTGCCGCGAGCGCCGTGCGGGATTATCCTGGGATAGGTGAACGTTCAACAACATAACGTTCGAAGCGTCGGCCCGGCAGGGGCGGGCGCGAGATCCAGGAGGTCACGATGCCTGCGGTGACGGTGGACAGCACGCTGGAGCTTGCGCGGGTGCCGCAGGTTCCCGCCGAGGGGACCCAGCAACGGCCGGTGCGGTCGGTGAGCACCGCGCCCAAGGGCTTCGAGGGCGAGGGGTTCCCAGTGCATCGCGCCTTCGCGGGCGTGTCGATGCGTGATCTGGACCCGTTCATCCATATGGACCAGATGGGCGAGGTGGAATACGCGCCAGGTGAGCCGAAGGGCACGCCGTGGCATCCGCACCGCGGATTCGAGACCGTCACATACATGATCGACGGCGAGTTCGAGCACGCCGACTCGCACGGCGGCGGCGGGAAGATCACCGACGGGGCGACGCAGTGGATGACCGCGGGCAGCGGCATCCTGCACATCGAGACCCCGCCGGAGCATCTGGTGATGTCGGGCGGTCTGTTCCACGGGATCCAGCTGTGGGTGAACCTGCCGCGGGCGAACAAGTGGAACCCGCCGCGCTACCAGGCCATCGAGGGCGCGCAGGCGACGCTGCTTTCCTCCCCTGACGGCGGCGCGCTGGTGCGCGTGATCGCGGGCGAGGTCGGCGGACAGAAGGGTCCGGGCAGCACGTTCACCCCGATCACGATGATCCACGCGACGCTGCGGCCGGGCGCGCGGCTGGTGCTGCCGTGGCGCGCGGACTTCAACGCCCTGGTCTACAGCCTCTCCGGCCGTGGCTCGGTGGGCGCGGAGGACCGGCCGATGGAGAGTTCACAGCTGGCGGTGTTCGGTGCCGGCGACGCGCTGACGATCGAGGCCAGCACGCGGCCGGACAGCCGCACGCCGGACTTCGACGTGCTGATCTTGGGCGGGCAGCCGATCCGCGAGCCGGTGGCGCACTACGGGCCGTTCGTGATGAACACGAAGGAAGAGCTGATCCAGGCCTTCGAGGACTTCCAGGCCGGGCGGATGGGTGTGATCCCGGAGGGACGCACGCCGCACACCCAGCCCGGCGAGCAGCGGCCGCAGTAGCGGGCTGCTCCCTGCGGTCCGTCTGAGACTGCCGGTTCGTCGCACCTCAGGGTGCGGCGGGTCGGCCTGTGACGCGGCGCGCTTGCGGAACCCCCCTCCGTCCGCGGGCGCGCCGCCATGTCTTATCAGCGGCGCGTCGTGTTAGGGCACTGCGTTGCCTTGTCCTGCTGAGCGGGACAGTCAGGCGCCAGGGGTGCGATCGCGCCAATCATCGGCGTCCTTGTCCGTATCCTCGCGCAGGATGGGGCTATCTACGTTGGACAGGATCGCGGCGAACGGCGGGATAAGGGCGGCGGCCGCGCTCATGGCGACGGCCGCGGCGACCGAGTAGAACCGGATCCAGCCCCAGGCCAGGATCACCAGCGTGAAGCAAAGGCCCATCATCAGCAGGTAGCGGCGGTGGCGGGTACGTGGCGTGGCCGGGGCGTGCGGCTCCTGCGCGGGCCGGTCGGACGGCAGCGGCCGGTAGGGCGGGATGCCGGGGCCGGGCTGGTAGTGCGGTCCTTGGCGGATGCGGTGAACGACGACCGCGACGTTGATCAGCGCGACGACACAGAGCGCGGCGAACGCCCAGGTGAGCGGTTGACTGCCGAGCAGCGCGAAGAGGATGACTCCGGCCAGGCCGTTGGCCAGCCCGGTCAGCGCGAGCGCGAGGCGCAGGCGCAGTGGACTGCGGGCATGGACTGGTTCATCACCGCTGCGCACGCGGTGATGGTAACGGTAGGTGCCGGAAGAGCCGGTTTCACTCACGGGGAGGGCGCCTTCCGGTTGTGCGCCAAGTGGGGCGCGGAGCTTGCCTGCGGTGGCCGGGACGCGGTGGCTCAGCTTGCGGGACTCGGACTGCGGGGACAGGCCGTCGGCCGGTCATCCGCCGGATACCCGTGGCTGTCACGCATAATCGCGGACATGGAGCCAAGCGATCACGAGCTGGACGGTCAGCGCGGGGCGGTCGGATCCGCAACCAGATCGGCAGCCGGTACGGGCATCGCCGCGGTAGGTCCAGCAGGTCCGGTGGATCCGTCGCGGACGCTGGGGGCATGCGTCGAGGAGTTTCTGCGCGCGCGGCAGGCCCGGAAGCACGCGGCGAACACGCTGGCCGCGTACCGGCGCGACCTGGACGCAATCGGGGCTCTGCTGGCCGATCAGCACGGCTGTGAGGCGCCTGATGTGCCGATCGACGCGGTGACAGGCCGTGCGCTGCGGCAGGCGTTCGCCGAATACGCGCAACCACGTTCGGCGGCTTCGGTAGGGCGTGCCTGGTCGGTGTGGAACCAGTTCTTCTCATTCCTGGTCGCGGACACGGTGGTGCCGGGCAATCCGATGGGGACCGTGGATCGGCCCCGCCCGCCGCATCGGTTTCCCAAGCCGCTGCGTGGGACGGACACGCCGGAGCGGCTGCTGGCCTCGAGCGCCGCGCCGCCGGACCGCACACGGCGCAGACGGCCCTGGCCGGAGCGGGATTTCGCGGTGGTGGCGCTGCTGCTGTGCGCGGGTCTGCGTTCCAGTGAGCTGCTGGACTTGACGGTCGGGTGCCTGGATGGGCGCGAGGGCGAGCGATACCTGAAGGTGCGCGGCAAGGGCGGCAAGGAGCGGTCGATTCCGGTGGAGCCGGAGCTGGACGCGGTAGTGACGGAGTATCTGGAGTCGCGGCGGGCGAAGTTCGCCGGACGCTCCCCGGCACGGTCCGATCCGCTGTTCGTGGGGCATGATGGCGCGCCGATGGGGCGTGGCGCATTGCAGTATCTCGTCGGGCGTGCGTATCAGGAGGCCGGGGTTTCTTCGCGGGTGCCACAGGGTGCGCTGGTGCATGCGTTGAGGCACACGTTCGCCACGCGGCTGGCGGAGGACGGGGCGAGCGCGGTGGAGATCATGCGGCTGCTGGGGCACGCGTCGCTGACGACAAGTCAGAACTACATTGACGCGACGGCGCGCGAGCAGCGGGCGGCGGTGCGGGCGAACCGTACGCACCAGGCGTTGCGGAAGTTGCTGGCGGCGGAGACGCAAACCGAATCGGGAGCCCCGCCGCACGAGGCGGAAACGGAAACGGCGGCGCAGTCCGGGGCGCAGTCGGCTCGAGAGGCGGCTTCGGGTTCGGACGCAATCGCCGGAGGCGTCGGCGAGTAGGCGCGTCAGCGACAGCAGTCACCGGCCAGGGTGTCGGGGCGCGGTCGTACGATCATGACGTGGCCGATTCCTCTTCCTCCCTCTCCGTTCCCGCTTCGGCCCCCGCGCCGACCGATACGGCGGTGCGTGACGGGTTGCGTGCGGCGGCGGATCTGGCGGCCGCGCACCTGGGCGGTGTGGCGGCGCGGCCGGTGTGGCAGGCGATGCCCGAGCAGATGCGTGCGGCGTTGCTGGAGGCGCCGCTGCCCGAGAGCGGCCGCGCGATCGGTGAATTGCTCGACGAGGCAGCGCGGCGGGTGCTGGCCTATCCGATGGGCAACGGGCATCCGGCGTTCTTCGGGTGGGTGAATGCCGCGCCGCATCCGGCGGCGGTGGCGGCCGGATTGCTGGCGTCGGCGTCGAATCCGTCGAGCGCGGGCGGGGATCACGCGGATGTGCCGCTGGAGCGCGCGGTGGTGCGGTGGCTCGCGCAGCTGGTGGGGTTTCCGCACGAGACCGGCGCTGGCCTGCTGACGTCGGGGGCGTCGATGGCGACGATCGTCGCGGTCGGCGCGGCGCGGCATCGGGCGCTGGAGCGGGCAGGCTGGGACGTGCGTGAGCGCGGCCTGGCTGGCGCGCCGGAGTTGACCGCGTATGCGACGGCGGAGGCGCATTCGTGCGTGCGTAAGGCGATCGAGCTGCTGGGGATCGGCAGCAGGGCGCTGCGTACCGTGCCTGAACGCACAGGTAGGGCAGAGCAAGGCGACAGATCAAGCAGCTCAGGGATGGACGTCGAGGCGCTGCGGGCGCTGATCACACAGGACCGCGAGGCCGGCCGGGTGCCGTTCCTTGTGGTCGCCAGCGCGGGGACGGTCAACACGGGCGCGATCGATCCGTTCGAGGAGATCGCGGAGGTGTGCGGGTCGCCGGGCGGCGCGGGCGGCTTGTGGCTGCACGTCGACGGCGCGTACGGCGCCTTTGGCGTGCTCGATTCGCGGGTGACGGCGCGGTATGCGGGGATGGCGCGGGCTGATTCCCTGGCGCTGGATCCGCACAAGTGGTTGCAGGTGCCGATCGGGGTCGGGGCGCTGCTGGTGGCCGACCGGGAGTCGCTGCGGTCCGCGTTTTCGCTGGTGCCGCCGTATCTGCGGGACGAGGGCGGGGATGCGCTGGGGTGGCTGAGCGAGTACGGGATCGAGCAGACCCGGCAGTTTCGGGCGCTGCCGGTATGGGCGTCGATCGCGGCGCGCGGCCGGACGGGAGTGGCGTCGGACATCGCGGCGTGCAACGAGACGGCGCGGGAGCTGGCGCGGCTGGTAGCGCAGGCGCCGGATCTGGAGTTGGCGGCGCCGGTGGAGTTGTCGATCGTGGCGTTCCGGTACGCGTCTCAGGGCGCGACGGCGCAGGAGGTCGACCGGGTCAATGCGGTGCTGCCGACCGCGATCCAGGAGCGCGGGGCGGCGTTCGTGACCGGGTCGGTGTATCAGGGCCGACCGGTGCTACGGGCGTGTGTGCTCAATCCGGCGACACGAGCGGAGCATGTGCGGCTGCTGGTGGCGGAGGCGCGGGCGGCGGGGGCCGCGTTGCTGGCTGGCAGCACGTAATACGGGCCGTGCTGAATAATGGGGCGCTGTGCCCTCCGCTCGTGCGCGCCGCGCCGCCTCGCAACCCGCAGCCGCGCTGACCACATCGGGAGTGGCGCGGCTGCTGCCGGATGTCGACCGGCCCGGCGCGATGCTGCTCACGCTCAACGAGGTGCCGCAGTCCTACGTGGACCTCGAGGATCCGACGCGCCTTGAGTTCGAGTACATCCAGCGCCTCGCGCACGTCGCCGATTCGGTCTTCCCGGCCGGTGCGCGCCTTGAGGCGTTGCATCTGGGCGGCGGCGCGCTGAGCCTGCCGCGGTATCTGGCGCACACCCGGCCCGGCAGCGGTCAGCTGGCGGTGGAGATCGACGCACTGCTGGTCGAGTTCGTGCGCGAGCATCTGCCGTGGGACCGGCGATGGCGGCTGAAAGTGCGCACCGGGGACGCACGCGAGGCGTTGGCGTCGCGGCGGCCGGCCAGCGCGGATCTGGTGGTGGCGGACGCGTTCGCGGGCGCACGGACGCCAGCGCATCTGACGAGTGTGGAGTTCGTGACGCTGGCGGCGAACGTGTTGCGGCCGGGTGGCGTGTATACGGCGAACATCGCGGATGGCGCGCCGCTGGCTTTCGCGCGTGGGCAAGCGGCGACGGTTCGCGCGGTGTTCCCGCATGTGGCGTTGATCGCGGAGGCGGCGGTACTGCGCGGGCGGCGCTTCGGAAACCTCGTGCTGGCCGCGTCGCATGAATCGCTTCCGCTGGCTGAGCTGGTGCGCCGTACTGCGGGCGATCCGTTCCCGGCGCGGGTGACCGGCGAGGAAGGTCTGGACGCGTGGATCGCAGGCGCGGTTCCGGTCACGGACGCGACCGCGGTGCCCTCCCCCGAGCCGCCGCCGGGCGCGTTCGAGCTGTAAGGATCGCCAGCCGGTAAAGGCTGTTGCGACGCGGGGTTTTGGCCGCGATGATGGCGCGACCGAAGCAGTGACGATACCGCCGCGGAAACCAAGGCAGTGTTAACCAACGCTGTATTGATCAGTGCCGTGTTGATCAGCGCCGCGAAACGCTGATGTGTGACGAGAGGATGCGCTGCATGCTGGGGACGGTGAACCTGCCCGAGTACATCGCCGGCGCCGGTCTGATCATCCTGCTGCCGGGACCGAACTCGCTGTATGTGCTGTCGGTGGCCGCGCGCAGGGGTGTGCGCACGGGGTATCGAGCGGCGTGCGGCGTATTCCTCGGTGACAGCACCCTGATCATGTTGACCTCGCTGGGTGCGGCCTCGTTGCTCACGCGCTGGCCGCTCGCGTTCGACGCGGTGAAGTACTTGGGCGCGGCGTACCTGGCGGTGCTCGGTGCCGGGATGCTGCGCTCGGCCGTGCGCTCGCTGCGGCAACGGCGTGCACAATTACGCGAGGCGCAGCCCAGAGGGTCCAGCGACGACGGAGCGACGCTCGCGGTCGCGGTGCCAGTCGAACCGGATGCCCCGACTTCGCGGGCGACGGCGCAGACACCAGCGGGTGCGACCGGGTCAGCCGCAATTGAGCGACCGTTTCGCCGAGCGCTGGTGGTGAGCCTCCTCAATCCGAAGGCGATCTTGTTCTTCCTCGCGTTCTTCACCCAGTTCGTCGACCCCTCCTATGCACATCCAGTCGTGCCGTTCGCGGTGCTGGCGGTGATCATCCAGGCGTTCTCGGTGGTGTATCTGAGCGCTTTGATCCTGGGCGGGAACCGGCTGGCTTCTGCGTTGCGCCGGCGGCGCCGGCTGGCCTCGTACATGGCCGGCGGGGTGGGCACGCTGTTCCTCGGGTTCGCCGCGAAGCTGGCGACCGCGACCCTGCGCTGATCCCTTGCGCTAATCCCCCCGCGGGTCCGGCCGTCCGCGACCGCTACTGGCTCGGCGGAGCGGTGCGCCCGGCGGGCGGCGCGCTGTGGTGCCGCGTGCGACGACAACGACCGCCGTTAAACCCGCGCACAGTCAGCACTGAAGCCTTGCGACCGGCGGCAGCGCGCCCCCGGTGCATCCGCCGCGCCGCAGCGCGCGCCCTGGGCGAGCACGTACAGTACAAGTCTGCGCGACACACGCGACGGAGGGGACGAATGTGTCTGGTCATTCCATGACCGTCCCGTACATCACACCGACCGACCCCGCCCCCGCGTGGAGCGTGCCCATCCCGGCGCAAGTGACTGCGGTGCGGCATGGGCAGTCCACGGCCAACGCGGCGTTCGCGGAGGCGGCGCTCACCGGGGCGCTGAGCGTGCCGATCACCGAGCGGGACGCCGATCTGCCACTGACGCATCTCGGGGCGGCGCAGGCCGCGGCCGTGGGGCGGCGCCTGGCCGCAGACCCGCCGGACGTGGTGTTTTGCTCGCCCTATCTGCGCACACGTCAGACACTCGCCGCGATCCTCGGCTCGCTCGCGGACGCGGGTGTGCCACAGCCCGAGCTGCGCTTCGACGAGCGGTTGCGCGATCGGGAAACCGGGGCGTGGGAGATGCTGACCACGGCGGCGCTGCGGCGCAGGTACCCGGAGGAGATGGCGCGGCGCGACCATGTCGGGCCGTTCTACTTCCGGCCGCCGAGCGGGGAGAACTTCCCGGATGTGGCGCTGCGGGTGCGTTCTGCGTTGCGCGACGCGCTACCCGCGGCGGGCGGGCGGAATCTGCTGATCGTGGCGCACGACGCGGTGGTGCTGATGCTGCGGCTGATCTTCGACGGGCTCGACGAGCCGGCGCTGAACCGGATCGTGGACGCGGGCGGCGCGATCGGCAACTGCACGGTGACCCGATGGACGGCGGAGGGCGCGCGGATGCGGTTGGCGGACTACAACGACGCGGACCATCTGCGGCACCTGGCGGCCATCTCCTAAGCGGTGCGCCGGGCGATGGTCTCGCGGGTCTCCTGCGGCAGCGCGTCGCCGGCCGCGAGCAGGTCGCGCAGCCGGTCCGGTTCGGTGGTCAGCGCGCGGAAGTAGACCCCGAGGGTGACCTGGTGGCTTGGGCGGTGCTCGATGGTCACCGGGTCGCCGGCCTGGACCGGGCCCGGTTCGATGACGCGCAGGTAAGCGCCGGAGACGCCGCGTTCGGTGAAGCGTTTGACCCAGTGCGACTCGCCCATCTTCTCCGCGAACACGCCGCACGGGATGCGCGGGCAGGCCGCCTCCAAAAGCACGTGCTCGCCGACCCGCCAGCGTTCGCCGACCAGCGCGCCGGTCAGGTCGAGGCCGAGGGTGGTCAGGTTCTCCCCGAACATCCCCGGAGGCAGCTCCCGGCCCAGTTCGCGCTCCCACCAGTCCAGGTCCTCGCGGGCGTAGGCGTAGACGGCCTGGTCGTCGCCGCCGTGGTTCTTGCGGTCGCAGACCAGGTCGCCGGCGACTCCGCTCGCGCCGACGCCCTTCGGTCCGGGCGCCTGGACGTGCACGGGGTGGGCGACCGGCAACTTCCCGATGCCGCTGGGTTGGTTCTTGGCGTTGGTGAAGTGAGCGGTGGCGGCGAGGTTGACTGAAAGCAGCCGTCCGTGCGGCGCGGGCGGGATGTTCATGGTCGGCAGCGTAGAGGGGTGGCGCGGGGCGTGTCGCGCCGTTATCCGACGCTACTTCTCAAAACGCCCTAAAGGTCGAGGTCGAATTCGCTCGGCCCGGTGCCATCGAGCTGCGCGGCGAGCGCGTAGGCGAGCAGCGTGTTGCGGGTCGGACCGGGGGTTTCCAGGGCCTGGCGCAAGGCGCGCGGCTGTCCGACGAGCACCACAGTGCGCTTAGCACGGGTGACCAGAGTGTAGAGCAGGGAGCGGGTTAACAGCATCGGGGCGTCGAGGGTGATCGGCGCGACCACGTGCGGGAATTCGCTGCCCTGGGCCTTGTGCACGGAGACGGCGTAGGAGTGGATCAGGTCATCGAGTTCGGTGAAGTCGTAGGCGACCTGTTCGCCGTCGTCGGTGAGCACCTCTAGGGCGCTGTCCTTGAGGTCTAGGTTGACCACGGTGCCCAGAGTGCCGTTGTACACGCCGGCCTCGCCTTTGGCGTAGTCGTTGCGGGCGGCCATGACCCGGTCGCCGACGCGGAAGACCCGGGAGCCGGACCAGAACTCCGGTTCGTTCTCCTGCCGCGGGTTCAGCCGCTCCTGCAGCAGCCGGCCCAGTTCCACGGTGCCGGCGGCGCCGCGCCGAGTCGGGCACAGCACCTGCACGTCGGCGGGGTCGGCGCCGAGTTTCGCCGGCAGGCGGCTGGTGGCGATCTGCACGACGGTGCGGGCGATTTCCTTCGGGTCGTCGAGCTCGGCGAACCAGAAGTCGGCGCGGCGCAGTTCGGGCAGCTGCCCGGCGCGGATGCGATGCGCGTTGGCCGTGATGGTGGAGTCGGCGGCCTGACGGAAGACATGCGTCAGCTCGGTACGCGGGATGCCGGGCACGCGCAGCACGTCGGCGAGAACGGCGCCGGGGCCGACGGAGGGCAGTTGATCGGTGTCGCCGACCAGAAGCAGGTGGGTGCCGGGCGGGATCTGCGCGGCCAGGCGGGCGGCGAGGTGCACGTCGAGCATCGAGGCCTCGTCGATGACGATCAGGTGCACCATCGTGGTGCGCGGCCCGAACAGGGCGCCGCCTTCCGCGTCGTCATCGTTGGCGGAGGGGTCGGCCGCCAGGCGATGCACGGTCAGGGCGCGGGCGCCGGTCAGTTCGGCCAGGCGTCGGGCGGCTTTACCGGTGGGGGCGGCGAGGGTGACGCTGCCGCCGCCAGCGCGCACCAGTTCGACTATCTCGCGCACGGTGTGGGACTTGCCGCAGCCGGGTCCGCCGGTGAGCACGGACACCGGGTGGGTCAGCGCCATACGCACGGCGTCGCGCTGCCCGGGGTGCAGGTCCTCGCCGAACTGGTCGGCGGCGACGCGGCGGCGTACCGGTTCGGGCAGGTCTGATTCGGCGGCGGCCAAGGCCGCGAGGGCGCGGGCGAGTTTGTTCTCGGCGCGGCGCAAGGCGCGTGGAGCGAGCAGCGCCACCCCGGTGACGGGATGCTCCTCGGCCGCGAGCGGCGCGCCACGTCCGACGGTCAGGCGGACCGCGGCCTCGCGCAGCAGCGCCGGGTCCTGCTCGACGAGCGCGGCGGCCTCTTTGACGGCTTCCTCCGCGGTCAGGTGGCAGTGTCCGGCCCGGCGGGCTCGCACCGAGCACACTTCCCAGACTGCGGCCTCCAGGCGGGCCGGGTTGTCCAGGGCGCCACCGGCGTGCAAGGCGATGCGGTCAGCCGCGGGGAAGCTTATGCCGTCGACCTCGCCGACCATCCGGTACGGGTCCTCGGCCACGGTTTTGAGGCTGTCTTCGCCGAAGGCGCGGTGGATGGGTTCGGCAAGCAGCGGGGAGACCCCGTGCCCGCGCAGCACCGCCATCAGTTCCTTGATGATCTTCTGGGCCTGCCAGGACTCGGTGATGCGGCGGGTGCGCCGCTCGCCGATGCCGAAGACTTCCGCGAGGCGGGCTGGATCGCGGTCGATGACGGCGAGGGTGTCCTCGCCGAAGCGGTCGGTGATGGCCTGGGCCAGCAGCGGGCCGACGCCGCGCACCAGGCCGGTGCCGAGGTAGCGGCGGATCGCGGGCACCCCGGCCGGCGGGCGGCGTTCGCATTCCTCCACGGTGAACTGTTCGCCGTGGCGGCGGTGCTGGGTCCAGCGGCCGGTCAGGCGCAGGCCCTCGCCGGGCCGGGCGCCGGCCAGCTCGGGGCCGACGGCGGTGAGCGGCGCGCTGTCCTGGGTGGTCGCACGCAGTGCGGTGAAGCCGTCGTCGCGCACGAACAGCACGAACTCGACGACGGCGTCGAGCGTGGTCAGTGGTGTGCGCGCGGTCATACCTGCACGGTATCGCGGGCTTCTGACAACCGGCGCGCGATGATCCGCGGCCGGGGCGCGGCGCTAGGCGTTTTTGTGCGCGCGGCCCGTGGAGCGGCGATCTCGTCAGCCGACGGGGTCGGCGTGGCCGCGGGGCTGAGGCGGTTGCGCAGAAAGATATCTGAAACCGCGTCATGGATCGGGGTGTTGCGGCTCCCTGCTGGTGAAGTCCCTCGTGAAGGAGACGCGAATGTCCCACCCCCACACCCCCTCCTGCTCTCTCGAACCCGGCGTTGACGCGGCGCTCGGTGCCTTGCTTCCGGTCGCTCCGGTGGCAAGCGCGGCCGCGGCGTTGCGCGCCGGGTACCCGGATCCGGCGCGGGTGGCCGCGGTGCCGGCCGGTCCGCTGTTCGACGCGGTGAGTGTCGGCATGGACCTGGGTCTTGAGGCGCTGGATCTGCTGCTGCGCTCCGGTGCGCCGCTCGGTCCGGTCGCTGCGGACGGGCGGGCGCAGGTGCGGCGGGTCGGGTTTTTGCTGGCGCCGGACACGCTGGCCCGGCTGCGCGGTTTCGCCTGGTGGTGCCGGGCGCACGGGCTTCGTACCGCGTCACACGGGGACGTGGTGGCGTTGCCTCCGCTGGTCGGGGACGGGCTGACGCGGCTGCTGTGGCTGGTGCCGCCGCCGGAGGGCGCTGCGGGTGCGGCAACCGATCCGGCTCTGCTGCTGGGGGCGTTGCGCCGGGCGCTGAGCCGCTGCGGCGGTGGCGGCGCGGCCGGACTGTCAAGTGTCAGCGCTTTGAAGTACTCGTTTGGGTGAGCTTTGGTCGAGGGCCGCGTCTCGCGGGAATCCCGGGCGTAGAACGGGCGGGGCTCTGCGGCCGGCCGGGCCCCGTGGAGGGGTGCGCGCCGCCCGGGTGCGCCAGGGGACGGAATGAGGGCTTTGCGGGATGCAGCGGCAGCAGGGGCCAGCCGTGGCGGCGGGGCCGCCGGATCGTGAGCTGATCGACCGGGTGCGCGCCGGGGACCTGGCCGCGTACGACCCGCTGTACCAGCGCCACGCCCGCTCCGCGCTGGCACATGCCCGGCACTGGGCACGCAGCGAGGCCGCCGCGGAGGATCTGCGGGCGGAGGCGTTCACGCGGGTGCTGCACGCGATCCGCAACGGCAATGGCCCGACTGAGGCGTTCCGGCCGTATCTGCTGACCACGATGCGGCACGTGGCGCGGGACTGGGCCGCCAGCGAACGGCGGCTACTGCTGGTCGCGGACATGGTGGACCTGGAGGAACCCGAGCCGCAGGCCGATCCGGTGCTCGCCGCGCTGGAGCGCTCCTTGGCCGGGCAGGCGTTCATGGCACTGCCGGAGCGCTGGCAAACCGTGCTGTGGCACACCGAGGTCGAGGGCGAGGGCCCTGCGCAGCTGGCGCCGCTGCTGGGCATCGAGCCGGCGGCAGTCGCGGCGCTGGCGTATCGGGCACGCGAAGGCCTCAAGCAGGCCTACCTGCAAGCTCACGTGCGGGAGGTCAGCGCGGAGTCGTGCCGTCCGTACGCGCAGCGGCTGGGCGCGGCTGTCCGCGGGAAGCTCGGGCGGCGCGAGCGGGGCAAGGTCGAGGAGCACCTGCGGTACTGCGCGGAGTGCGCGGGGCTGCTGGCGATGCTCAAGTATGTCAACGCGCATATCGGTGTGTTGGCGGCGCCCGCGGTGCTCGGCACGGCGGTGGCGGCCAAGACCGCGCTGGCGATCGCGGCCGGCGCGGGAGCCGCGGCAGGCACGGTGAGCGTGGCCTCGGGCGGATCGGGGGCGGCCTCCGGCGCGCACGCCGGGATTCTGGCTCGGGGGGCGGCCAAACTGCGCCACGCCTCGCCGCGCCAGCAGGCAGTGGCGGTGGGTACCGCCGCGGCCGTCGCCGCCGGGGCGCTCGCGTTCGCGCTGGCCGGCAGTCCCGCGGCCCCGCCGCCCGCACCGGCGGCCAGCCACAGCGCCCTGGCAGCGCCTGCGCCGTCCAGCGCGCCGCCGGTGGTGAGCCCGAGTGCGAGTCCCAGCGCCAGCCCGCCCGCTTCTCCCCCGCCGCCACGACCGTCGCCGAGCCCCGCGCGTCCATCGCCGAGCGCCAGTCACAGCCCTATGCCCTCGCCGAGCGCCCCCGCCCCAAGCCCCAGCCCATCGCCCAGCTCACCGTCGCCATCCCCTGCGGAGGTGATGTGTCCGGGCATCCCGCTGGACGTGCTGGGCATCGAACTGCGGCTGGAGGTACAGGTGCGCGTCAGCCTGGGCCGAACTGGACTGCTGCTGATCGAGACCGGTTGCCAAAGCGGCCCGCCCACGCCGTTCTGACGGCGCGCCAGCTGACCTGTGGTCAGCCGGTGCCCATGTGGGTGATCGGCGGGCGGTCAGTCGGTGCCCGTTCAGTCGATGCGGACCGGGCCGTGCGCGGTGCGGAAGTCGACGGCGAGCAGCCCGGCTTCGTCCCAGGCGTTGGCAGCGTCGCCCGGCTCGAGCCAGTTGACGTGCACGTGCGGCAGCGGGTCGATCTCGGGAGTACCGAGCCAGGCGAGGATCTCGGCGCGTTTGCCGGCGATCTCCAGCCGCTCGATACCGACCGAGCCGTCCGCGCCTGCCGAGGGGTGCTCCTGCTTGGGGCAGCGCCACTGGATCAGGTAGGGGATCTGCGGGTCTTGCAGCAGATCCAGCAGCCCGATCTGCTGCCATTCCAGCAGCGTCCCGTCGGGACGACGCCGGTGCCCCTCCGCGCTCGGCCGGCCGAGGCGTGCCTCAAAGGGCGCCAGATCATCCACGGAGACCACCCAGCCGAGCCAGCCGCCCCCGAGCTCGGCGCGGCGGCGCACCGCCTGCCCAAACGGCATCGTGTCGGTGGCCGGATGCTCCAGCGGCGCGACGACTTCGACGTAGCAGCCGCCGTCCAGCGGCAGCACGGCGTTGCGGGTGCCGTAGCGCGGATGCAGCCCGCCGTCGGTGAAAGGGGCGCCGAGCAGCGCGCCGAGCCGGGAGACGGTGGAGGGGAACGCCTCGGCGTCGCACGCGTAGGAGACATGGTCCAGTAGCACGTGGATGCTCCTCCCCCGTTCGGGGCGGGTCATAACAGCGCGCCCTCGTTCGGCGCAGCCGCGCACGCGCGGCATAAGGTGATCGAGACACGGATCGAGAGACACGGACGTTTTTTGACGGGGCGTCGGGGACGGCGCCCGATAGGAGGAGCGCGATGAGCACACCGCACATCGGCTACGCGGCGATGCTGGAGCAGTTCGGTCCGCTCGAGGTGACCGAGTTCAGCGCGCAGGCCGAGGCGGCCGGGTTCACCGGGGTGATGGCTGCGGACCACTTCCAGCCGTGGGTGCCGGCACAGGGCAGCGCGCCGTTCGTGTGGAACGTGCTGACCGCGATCGGGGCGCGCACCGAGGGTGATCTGGGGCCCGGGGTGACCTGCCCGTCGTTCAAGATGCACCCGGCGATCGTGGCGCAGGCCTCGGCGACGCTCGCGGCGATGTACCCGGGGCGGCACTGGCTCGGGCTCGGCGCCGGCGAGGCGCTCAACGAGCACATCGTCGGCGGGTACTGGCCGGAGGCCGCCGAGCGCAGCGCCCGGATGTGGGAGGCGCTGGAGATCATCAAGAAGCTGTTCGCCAGCGGCCTGGAGCAGCGGGACGTCAAGCACTCCGGCAAGTACTTCACGCTGGAGTCCACCCGCCTATGGACGATGCCGCAGGCGGCCCCGGAGATCTACATCGCCACCGCCGGGCCGATCAACGCCAAGCGCACCGGCAAGCTCGCCGACGGGATCATCACCCCTGGCGCCGCGCCCGCGAAGATCGAGACGGTGCTCGGGAAGTTCGCCGAAGGCGCGCGCGAGGCGGGTAAGGACCCGGAGACGATGCCGAAGATCCTGCAGTTGCACCTGTCCTGGGCCGAGAGCGACGAGCAGGCGATGGCCAACGCGATGCACGAGTGGCCCAACGGCGGGATGAAGTTCGACAAGGGCGACGTGCGCTCGCCGTTCCATTTCGAGCAGATGGCCAAGCTGGTGCGGCCGGAGGACTTCGAGGGCCGGATGGTGATCAGCGCGGACCCGGAGGTGCACCGCGCGGAGGTGCAGCGCTATCTCGATCTCGGGTTCGACCGGATCTACCTGCACAACGTCGGGCGCAATCAGGCCGAGTGGATCGAGGTGTTCGGCCGGGACGTGCTGCCGAAGCTACATCGCTGACCGCTGCGGCTGTGACTGTGACTGCGGCTGCGGCTGCGGCTGCGCAGCCGGATGACCGTACGCCTGAGTGACTGCGTGATCGTGTGACAGTGCGACTGTGCGCTTACCTCCTGACCATTTGGTCATATTGGCGCGTATTGGGCTGTCAGGGCGAATCGGTGTACGCACGCCGCTATCGGGCGTAACCGGGTGGTGGGGTCCTCGTTGCCCCTGGGCGAAGGGGAGCTGATTTCGTGCCTTATGGCAATGCGCTCCCGTCCCGTCTAGAGCAACAGAGGTCTACAGATGCATGGGTTTGCCAAGCGGGGGCTGGCGCTCGCCGCCGCCACGTCCGGCCTGGTCCTGGGGACGGCGGGCATCGCCGCTGCTGACGCCACCGCGACCGGTGAGACGGCGCACTCCGGCGGCGCCGCCTCCGGCAACGTGGTCAACGCGCCGGTGGCGGTTCCGGTCAACTTCTGCGGGAACCAGGCTCTGGTCATCGCGCTGAAGAACGTGGACGAGGGCTCGACGTGCACCATCGGTTCGGGCGAGGGCGCGCTGGCGCAGGGCAGCTCGGAGCGCTCCGGCGGCGCGGGCTCGGGCAACGTGGTCGACGCCGCGGTGGCCGTTCCGGTCAACGCCTGCGGCAACGAGGTCGGCGTGATCGCGGCCAAGGACAAGGTCAAGCCGCAGACCTGCACCATCGGCACCAACGGCGACGCGCCCGGGGCGGTCGCGACCGGCGCGTCGGAGCACTCCGGCGGGCTGCTGTCCGGCAACGTCGTCAACGCTGCGGTGTCCGTGCCGGTGAACCTGTGCGGCAACCAGGCCGACGTGATCGGTTTCCGCAACACCGTCGACAGCACGACCTGCACCATCGGCTGACGATCCGTCGGCCGGGCCTCGCGCCTGGATCGCACGGTAACGACAGAGCGGTAACGACAAGAACGGCCGGTTCCGGCGCAGCGGTGGTGTGTGCGCGCCGGAACTCGGATGCACACGCGGTTCGCGCCGCGCGGCTGTACTGGGGGCCGCGCGGCGAGAGGGCACTGTCGGGCCCCGCACTCCCCTGCAATTCGCGCCTGGGGGGTGCGGGGCCCGATCGCGTCCAAGCGGCGGATGGTGCGCGGGAGCTGGCATACGTGCACTGAGGTGCGCGTCAGGGCCCGCATGGTCAGCGGCGAGCGTGCCCGTGACGGCGCTGGCAGGCGGCGCGTGCGGGGCGCAGGTCCGGTCCGCGTCCGCCGCAAGTCCGCCGGTTTGCTCCCGCGGTGCGGCATCGATGGGCGACGATGGATTCGTTACGTGGTATCACTCGATCGGGTGAGCCGTTCGCAGCGGTGAGCACTCGTTGTTCGTGAGCGGATGTCGGCGGGCGAAGGGCGGGACGTTGGAAGGTGCGCGCGGCCCGCGGGGCCGGATACCCGGCGCGGGCGACAGGTCGCACCGGCGACAGGCCGGTCCGGTGCGCAAGACCGTCGAGGTGCTGCTGTCCGGTGCGGTGGGCATGGCGCTGGTGGGCATCCTGCTCGCGCTGCTGCACGTCGGTTCCTCTCCACCGGCATCGGCGGACGAGAGCCCGAGCCCGGGGCAGCGAGCCAGTGCAACCGTCCCTGCCGCGTTGCCCGGTCCGGCTGCGGGTCAGGCGGCGGGAATCGGGGGCACAGGCGGTAACGGCGCTGCCGGTGCGGCCGGAAGTATGCAGAGTCACTCGGGCGCGGCGGCCGCGGCGCACGAGAGCACCGCGGCCGCTGCGCAGTCCCCGTCCCAAGCCGGTGCCTCGGCGTCCTCTGGTGTGTCTCGCAGCGCCAGCCCTTCGGCGGGTCCGGCGTCCTCCTCGCCCGCGCCAGGAGTTCTCGGCGGGGCGGTAGGCGGCGTGGTCGGAGGCGTCGCGGGCCTGGTGGGACAGTTGGTCGGCGGCTTGTCCGGCGGCGGCAGCGGCTGATCCCGGTGCGCCGCGATCGCGCCGATCGCGCGGGCCGCGACGGCGGTGAGTGTCGCAGCCGTCGAAGGATCTGCTGGAAGGCCGCCTACTGGTACCGTGACCTGGGCGCCCACGATGCGGCGCAGCGCCCCGGCAGCCCGGGGCGGCGAGGGCAGGACGGGAGCGGATGGTCTCGACGACGGGCGGCGGCGGCGCGCCGACGCTGGAGACGGTAGCGGCGTACGCGGGGGTGTCGCGGGCCACGGTCTCCCGCGTGATCAACAACTCCCCAAAGGTGTCCCCGGAGGTGCGCGAGACGGTCGAGGCCGCGATCGACGAGCTCGGGTACGTGCCGAACCGGGCCGCGCGCACGCTGGTGACCCGGCGCACCGACTCCCTGGCGATGATCATCCCGGAGCCGGACGCGTTCTTCTTCGCCGACCCGTATCTGACCACTATGGTCACCGAGGTCAACCGGGTGCTGGACGCCACCGAGCTGCAGCTGGTGCTGGTGATGCAGGGCCAGAGCGGCGCGATGCCGGCGCGCGGGCGCATGGAGCGGTACGTGACCTCGGGGCACGTGGACGGGGTGATCCTGGTCTCGGTGCACGAGGCGAACCCGCTGCCGGGGATATTGGTGGGCGCGGGGGTGCCGGTGGTGCACGGCGGGCGGCCAGCGCCAGCGCATTCCTCGGTGCCGTATGTCGACGTCGACAACGTCTACGGCGCTCGGCAGGCCACTGAGCATCTGCTCTCGCTCGGGCGGCGGCGGATCGCGACGATCGCCGGCCCGCAGGACATGACGGCCGGTCAGGACCGCTTGGCCGGGTACCGGCAAGCGCTGGTGGACGCCGGATTCGAGGCGCGCGCAGCACACGGGGACTTCACCGAGCGCTCCGGGTTCGACGCGGCGCGCGCGCTGTTGGAGGCCGAACCGAAGCTGGACGCGATTTTCGGGGCCTCGGACCTGATGGCGCGTGGCGCGCTGCGGGCGCTGCGGGAGGCGGGACGGCGGGTACCCGAGGACGTGGCGGTGATCGGGTTCGACGATCTCGGGGTGGCTCAGGCCGCCGATCCGCCGCTCAGCTCCGTCCGCCAGCCGATCGAGCAGGTGGCGCGGGACCTGGTGCGACTGCTGCTGGCGCGCGTGGACGGTGCCTCGGTGCAATCGCTGACGCTGCCGACCACGCTGACGCTGCGTGCCTCCGCCTGAACGCAGGGCGCCTCACGTGACAGACAGCCACGTGACGGCAGGTCAGTCCCCGCGTCCCGTATAGGAGTACAGCTCGACGAGGGAGCGCAGGTCAGCCACCGCCTGGAGCGCCGCGCCAGGACCATTGGACGGCTGGATGCCCATCGCCGCGAGGGTGTCGCCGGAATCCAGGTCGAGCAGTACCCACGGATCACCCGGCCGCAGGTTAACGCGCACGATCTGCGGCCATTCCAGCCGGTGCGTGCGCAACATGTTGACGATGGTGACGCCACCGCGGTCAGCGATGACCTTGGGCCGCGCCAGGATGCACAGCACGGCCGCTCCGGCGAACCCGATCGCGCCGAACGCGATGCGGTCAGCCAGCGGCCAGGGCGCACCGCCGTCGCTGGGCAGCAGCGCGGCGACCAGGCTCATCGAGGCGGCCATCAGCACCGCGACGGCGAAGACGATCATGCGGGTGCGCGCGGGGCGCCAGGTGATCGGCAGGACGGGCAGTCCGTCCTCGCCGCTTGCGCCGACCGCGCTGCCGCTGCGCTCGCTGTTGGGTGCCATCGGTCCCGTCTCGTCGGCGTCTGATTCCGCTACCCACCTGCCGGGCCGGGCGCCTGGGCTTTAAAGGGACGCAGCTACAGGCGGCAGGCCCGAATGTCGGTCACGAGAATAGCGCGCGCCCCGAGCCCCCAAAGGTCGTCCATGATGCGCTGGGCATCCTCGCGCAGCACCATCGAGCGCACCGCGACCCAGCCCTCGGTGTGCAGCGGGGAGATCGTCGGGGATTCAAGGCCCGGAGTGACGGCCACGGCCTCCTTGAGCCGTTCCGCGCGGATGTCATAGTCCATCAGCACGTAACGGCGGGCTACCAGCACGCCCTGCATGCGCCGCACGAACTGGTCGACCGCGGGATCGGGCTCGGCTCCGTTGCGGCGCACGAGCACGGCCTCGGACTGCAGGATCGGCGAGCCGATCAGCTCCAGGCCCATCTGCCGCAGCGTGGTGCCGGTCTCCACGACGTCCGCGATCACGTCGGCGACGCCGAGTTCGATGGCGATCTCCACGGCGCCGTCAAGCTTGACCACCTCGGCTTTGACTCCGGCGGCCGCGAGGTGGGCCTGCACGACGCCGGTGTAGGAGCTGGCGATGCGCATCCCGGCGAGGTCTTCGACGGTGGAGCCGGTGCCGGGGCGCCCGGCGAAGCGGAAGGTGGAGCGGGCGAATCCCAGCTGCATGATCTCCTCGGCAGGGGCGCCGGAGTCCAGCAGCAGGTCGCGGCCGGTGATGCCGATGTCGAGGCGGCCGGAGCCGATGTAGGTGGCGATGTCCCGGGGGCGCAGGAAGAACAGCTCGGCGCCGGAGGCGGGGTCGGCCACGAGCAGTTCGCGGTCCTTGCGCTGCCGGTATCCGGCCTCATGCAGCATTTCGCAGGCCGCCTCGGACAGCGATCCCTTGTTGGGCACGGCGATGCGCAGCATGGCGGGCGGGCCTTTCGTCGCGGGTGCGGTACGGAGGGGGGTCGGCGAGCGTGCCGGGTTTAGCTCAGCGGGCTTATAGGTGTGCGTACACGTCGTCGAGGGAGATCCCACGCTCGAGCATGAGTACCTGAAGGTGGTACAGCAGCTGGCTGATCTCCTCGGCGGTGCGATCGGCGCCCTCGTGTTCGGCTGCCATCCACACCTCGGCGGCCTCTTCGACGATCTTCTTGCCGATGGTGTGCACGCCGGCTTGTACGAGTTCGACGGTGCGCGAGCCGGGGGCGGCGGCGGCGACCTTCTCGGTGAGCTCTGCGTGCAGCTGCTCGAAGCTTTTCGCGCTCACTGTTCGCCCAGCCCCTTGAGGGTCAGCGCGGTGGCGACGGCGCTGAGCGCGGCCTCGCGGCCCTTGTCCTCCGCCGAGCCGGGCAATCCGGCGCGGTCCAGGGCCTGCTGATCGGTGTCGCAGGTCAGCACGCCGAAGCCGACCGGGATGCCGGATTCGACGGCGACTCTCGTCAGGCCGTCGGTGGCGGCACGGCACACGTAGTCGAAGTGGGGAGTGCCGCCGCGCACCACGACGCCAAGTGCGACGATCGCGTCGTAGCGGCGCTTGGCCAGGGCGTGCGCGGCCACGGGCAGTTCGAAGCAGCCTGGTACGCGCACGACCCGCGGCTCGTCGATGCCGATCTCGGCGAGGGCTTTGCGCGCATTGTCCAGCAGCGCGTCCATGACCTCGGTATGCCACTGCGCCGCGATGATGCCGACGCGCAGGTGCGCGCACTTCTTCAGGTCCGCGGGGTTCACGGCCAGTTCGGGTGCTCCGGTGCCGGACACGCGCTCTCCAGTTCCAGGGTCTCGCCCCGGCACGGGCCGGGGCAACGCCGCATAGTGCGTTACGTATGGTGCGCTCTGCACAGCTGCGGTCAGCGTTGTACAAAGCGTTGCTGCGTTGACGTTATCGCAGCTGCGGTCAGCTCAGCCGCGCCGTCCGATAGGCGATCAGGTCGGCGATGGAGATGATCGCCAGGCCGTGGGTGGCGGCGAAGCGCAGCAGGTCGGGCAGCCGGGCCATGGTGCCGTCGTCGTTGACGACCTCGACCAGCACGCCGATGGGCGGCAGCGCGGCGAGGCGGGCGAGGTCGACGGCGGCCTCGGTGTGTCCCGGACGCTCGAGGACGCCGCCTGGGCGGGCGCGCAGCGGGAATACGTGGCCGGGGCGGGTCAGGTCCCCGGCGGTGGCGGCGGGGTCGGCCAGCAACCGGATGGTGTGGGCGCGGTCGGCGGCGGAGATGCCGGTGCTCACGCCTTGGCGGGCGTCGACAGAGACGGTGAACGCGGTGCCCTTGCGGTCCTCGTTGACGGCCGTCATCGGCGGCAGGTCGAGCAGGTCGGCGCGGGAGTCCGGCATCGGCGCGCAGATCACGCCGCTGGAGTAGCGCACGGTGAAAGCAAGCAGTTCAGGGGTGGCGTGCACGGCGGCGAAGATGATGTCGCCTTCGTTCTCCCGGTCCTCGTCGTCGACGACGATCACGGGGCGCCCGGCGGCGATTTGGCCGATCGCGGTGTCGATCGTGTCGAGCAGCGTGGTGCGTTCCAGCGTTTCGGCGCTCATGCGGGTACCCCTTCGGCGGCGGTGGAGGTGTCGGCCTGGTCGGTGGCCGGTGCTGGGGTTGATGTCGGTGCGGGTGCGGGGCCAGGGGTGCGGGCGAGCAGGGTCCATTGCCGCAGTCCGGCCAGCACGAGGGCGAAGTAGATGACGTAAGTGAAGCCGGAGACCGGCAGGCCGCTGTGGAACGCCAGGGGAACGCCGACGACGTCGACCGCGATCCACACGAGCCAGAATTCGACCCAGCCGCGGCCTTGGGCGAGGGTGGCGGCGAGGGTGCCGATGAAGATGTACGCGTCGGGCAGCGGGTTCCAGGAGCTGTGGGTGGCCGAGAGCAGCCAGGCGAACGCGGCGGTTCCCGCGCCGATCGCGACGGTGAGCACGGCGCGCTCGCGCCAGGTGGCCCAGCGCACCGACACCTGCGGCGCGCTGCCGGTATTCGCGTCGCGGCCGGCGGAACGCCACCGTGACCAGCCGTAGCCGGCCAGAGCGATGACCGCCAGCTGCCGGGCCGCGGTGCCGCCCAGGTGCACGGCCATGTCGGCGCCGAACAGCAGGATCGCGCCGGTTATCTGTACCGGCCAGGTCCACAGGCTGCGGCGCAGGGCGAGCGCGACGGTGGCCAGCCCGAGCAGGTTGCCCAGCAGGTCGGACCAGCGCACGGTTTCGCCGCCGAGCCGGAAGGCGACCACGTCGGCCCAGCCGAACAGGTGGTTCATCGCCCGGCCCCCGCTATCGCGTGGGTGGGCGCGTCGCTGCCGGCGCCTTCGGGGTCCGCGGGCGTGTCGGCGCTCGCGGCGGGGCGGGCCAGCAGTCGCTCGGTGTACTTGGCGATCACGTCGACTTCGAGGTTGACTCGCGCCCCAGGCTGCTTGATGCCGAGGGTGGTCTGGGCGAGGGTGGCCGGGATCAGGGAGATGGTGAACTCGCTCTCGCCCGCACCGCTGGGGTCGTCGGCGACGTCGGTGACGGTCAGGCTGATGCCGTCCACCGTGATCGAGCCCTTCTCCACCACGTACCTGGCCAGGTGCGCGGGCAGCGCGATGCGCACCAGTTCCCAGTGCTCGCTGGGGATGCGTTCGAGCACGGTGCCGGTGCCGTCGACGTGGCCTTGCACGATGTGCCCGCCGAAGCGGCCGGCCGCGCTCATGGGGCGCTCGAGGTTGACCCGGTCGCCGGGGGCGAGATCGGCGAGGCTGGAGCGGCGCAGGGATTCGGCCATCACGTCGGCGGTGAACCGGCCGGCGGCAAGGGTGTCGGCGCCGGTCGGGTCGATGACGGTCAGGCATACGCCGTTGACCGCGATGGACGCGCCGTGAGTGGCGTCGGAGGTGACCAGCGGCCCGCGCACCGTGAAGCGGGCAGCGTCGGGCAGGGTCTCGATCTCGAGGATCTCGCCGAGTTCTTCGATGATGCCGGTGAACATCGTGTGCCTTGTCTCCCTCTCGCCGTCGGACCGCTCAGGGGCGGCGCCGGGGCGCGAGTGAGGGAGGCGGCAGGAAAGCGTGCAGCTCGGGGGCAGGCGCGATGCGGGCCCGTAGGCGCCGTCCGGCCGCGGATAACGGCCGGGAGCGGGCGGGCAGCCGTGCGCGCGTGCACGAGCTGACGCTCCCGCGTGCTGCCTCCCATCCGGACTTTCACCGTCGGTTCCGGAATTTCACCGGATCCACCGTCCGGGAGCGCTCGGCCGGATGGCCGGGTGCGCTGCCCTCACGGGTCGCGGACTATCACCGCCGGTTCGGAATTACACCGACCCCGGAGCACGCTGTTGCTGTCTAATCCAAGAGTGTGCCACGCCGGGGTATTCCCGATCACCCCCGGTCCGGCGAATGAGACATGTGAACTGTCGCACACCGCCGGGTCTCGCCACCCCTACACCACGCTGACCTGCGGTTCCGTCCGATTCGCTTGCTCTGGCGCGCGGCCGGCGCTCTCCTCCCGCTTCAGCCGGACTCATGCGGGGGCCGTATCGTGCACGGGTGGGAAGCAGCGATCGAGTGCGCGTGAGTGTCCCCGCGCGCCTTTCCGCGCCGCCTGACGCCGCGTCATTTGCCGGTGACGCTCCTGCCCCTGACGCTGTGCGCGCGGCGGTCTCCGCCGATGGGGTGCGTCGGTTGGGCCGGCGTCCCGCGCTCGATGGCTTCCGCGGTCTAGCCGTGTTGCTGGTGATCTTCGACCACGCGCACCTGCCGCTGCGAGCGGCGTGGATCGGGGTCGACCTGTTCTTCGTCCTCTCCGGCTTCCTGATCAGCTCGCTGCTCCTTGACGAAGCCGCGCGCACCGGCGGGATCGCGCTGCGCGGCTTTTACGCGCGCCGAGCCCGCCGGATCCTGCCCGCGCTCGCGCTGCTCACGCTCGGCATCGCGGCGGTGTCGCTGACGGCGCATCAGTTGCAGGACCGCTGGCCGTTATGGGAACAGGCCGCCGCGACGTGGACCTTCGCGGCGAACGCGGTGGTGTGGCTCGGTGGGGCGCCGCTCGGCGCTTTCACCGCGACGTGGTCGCTGGCCTGTGAGGAGCAGTTCTACCTGCTGTGGCCGCTGGTACTGCGCCGTGCGCTGCGTCGCGGTCGCGGGCCGCGGCGGCTGCTGGTCTGGCTGCTGGCCGCGGCGGTCGTGCTCGCCCTTGCCGGGTGGGCGGTGGGCGCGAGCGGCGTGGCACCGTCCGCGGACGTGTTCTTCAACCCGCTGGAGCGCGGCGCGGAGCTGTTGGTCGGCTGCGCGCTGGCGGTCGCCTGGCGGCACCGGCTGCTACCGTGCGCGCTCGAACAGGCTTCGACGCCGGTCGCTGTCCTAGCTCTAGCGGGTCTCGGCGTGCTGGCGTGGCGCGCACCGCTGGGAACGCAGGGCACGTATCTGGCCGCGGCGGCGTGCTCGGCGCTGGTGCTGCACGGGCTGCTGCGTGAGCGCCCCGGGGCGCTCACGGCGGCGTTCAGTCTCAGGCCACTGCGGTACACCGGCACGGTCAGTTACGGGCTTTACCTGTACAACGACGCGCTCTCCCGGCTGCTGCACCACAACCTGCCTGGACGCGGCTGGCCGGTGATCGCGCCGCTGCTGCTCGCGGGCTCGTTCGCGTGCGCGGCCGTGTCGTACCGGTACGTGGAGGTCAGGTTCCTGCGCCGTCGCCGGCCGCAGCAGACCGCGCGCCAAGAAGCCCTCGCGCCCGCCTAACCGCGATCGATCCAGCCCGCGCCTCGTGTACTGAACCGCGTCAGTCCGCAGCCGCCGCCGACGCAGGTGATTGCGACTGAACTGCTGTCGGCGCCGGTCCGGCCCCTCGCACGCTGAGCCGCGAGCCGGCGATCGCCGCAGCGACTTCGGTGATCCGGGTGAGCCGCATTACCTCGAATCGGTGGAATGTCGGGTCGCCGATCCGGCATACGACCACATGCACCGCAGCCTCACCGACTGGCGCGCACGCATAACGCGCCCCGCCGACCGATACCGTGGCGGCCCGGCGAGGCAGTTCAGGCAGGACAGGTTCGCGCGGAGCGTCCCAACTGCGGGCGAGCACGGCGGACTCGGGCAGCGGTCCGGCCGCTCCGGCGTGCACGGCCACAGCCCAGTCTGCGGCCAGGATCCGCGGCAGCGCGTCGGCCAGTATGTTCAGTGCGGCGCGCGGGTCAGCGGCTACGCGGCCGAGCAGGTCGAGGTCGGGAAACGCGCCGGGTACCTCCCCGGAAGGCCGGATGCCCTCGACAGTCACGGAGCTGAGCGAGCGCAGCGAGCGTTCGATCCGGCTTTGCTGTTCGGGTTCGGGCATGAACACCGTGATCTCGTCCAGAGCCCGCCCGCGTTCCCGGCTCAGGACACTGACCTGCACGATGTCGGCACCGCAGGCGCCCAGCTCCCGGGTGACCTGCCCGAGCGCCCCGGGCCGGTCTGCCACCCAGATCCGCAGCCGCAACAGCACGCCGTCCTCCTACCTCTCGTTGCCGCCCGCGCCAGGAAGGCCGCGGACGCGGTTGGATTTCGCGGAAGAAGCCGTCGCCGTCGACCGGCCCTGCCAGTTTCGCTACCGTGCGTTTCCGGATCGTTGCCTGCGTGTCACGGACGGGCACGCATCGCCGCGAGCAGGTCAGTCGCGGCCCTGGCCCGCGCCGCGACGGTCAGCGCCGTGAACCCGGCGGCGAACAGCGCCGCGGCGACCATCTCGTGACTGTAGAACCTGCCGGGCGCCTCGTCCTGGATGCGCGAGTGGAATTCGTCCACGCGCCGCGGGAACGGGGAGAACCCGAAGAAGATCCGTGTCGGCTTGTCCACGTCCGGAATCGCGGCCCCGAGCATCCCCGCGATCACCGAGGCGCGCCGCACGGTAGGCGTAACCGCGGCAGCCGCGCCCATCACGGCGAGCCCGGTCAATCCGTCGGCGACCGCGACGCGCAGAAAATGCGACTTGCTGAGCCACTTGCCCCAGTGCGGCAGCGCGTCGAGCGCGAAATGCGAGGCGACGCCGAGCGGCAGCGCGACGGCCGGGTTGTCCGTGGCCGCACCGATGAGCGCTCCAGACAGCACGTGGTTGGTGATCAGCATGAACAAGCCTCCGTGTCTAGGGAACGGCGCCTCTGCTACACCACAAGATCACACATAGGTGTGATCATGCTGAGAATCCCGGAAAACCCGTGCGAACGGCTGGCACTGTATGTGCCGCCGGGCGCGCTGGCGCTGCGGCTTTCCAACGAGACCGAGGAGGTGGGACGATGACGATCGTGATGTCCGACCGCGAGCATGACCTGCGCGACGTGGTCCAGTCGATTCACGACGATCTCGAACTCCCCGAGGGATACCGGGCCGAGATCATCGGGGGTCAGATCGCTGTGGCAGCGTCACCATTCGGCATTCACGCGTTCATTCTCCAGGAAATTCGGGACGCGGCCCACGGGCGCCTGCCGCGCGAACACCGGCTCTACGAAAACATCACGCTCGAAGAACCCGACGGCGACCGCTACATCCCCGACTTGGCGCTCATGCCGGACGCGCTGCTGCGTAACCGTCGACAGTGGACCTTCCCCATGGGGCTATGCCTGCTCGCGGTCGAGGTGACCTCGCCCGGGCAGGAAGAACGGGATTACCACAAGGCGACCGGCTATGCGCGCGCTGGAGTACGCGTATATCTCCTTGTAGATCAGACGCGACGCAGGTGCTTCGTGCACTGCGATCCCGAAGGCGGCAAGTACGCGCAGGTCACGGAAGTTCCCTTCGGCGAAGACGTGCTGCTGCCGCTCGCGCGGTCGATCACGATCGACACCTCGAAGTTCTACGTCGCCTAGCCGAGACGGGCGAAGTCCAGAACCCGCAGCACGGCACGCCCCGCCGCGTCGCTGGCCCCCAGGTCCACCTCGGCGCGCAGCATCCAGTCGCGGTCGCCTTCCGGGTCGTCGATCACCTGCCGCACCTTCCAGACCCGATCCTGGTTACTGTTGCGCTCGTCGTCCTCCACGAACAGCAGCTTCGGGCCGCGCGCGTCGGGGCCGGTGAGGATCTCGTCGTGCTGGTCGTAGTACTCCCCCAGCGCCTCGTCCCAGTCGTCCGCGCTCCACGCTCCGTCCCACTCCTCGGTCGGCGGCAGTCCGAGTTCCTGGAAGACCAGCGCGTCGTCCGCGTCGAGTTCGGCGAGCGCCTCCACGTCGTCTTTCGCCGCGAGCTCGACTCGGCGGAAGAGGGCGTTGCGCACTAGGACGCGGAACGCGCGCGGGTTGGCGGTGACCGGCGGCGGCGTGTCGTCGGCCGTGGCTTCCAGTTCCGCGGCGGCGTCGGGGTTGGTCAGTGCCTCCCACTCGTCCACCAGGCTGGAGTCGACCTGCCGCACGATCTCGCCGAGCCATTCGATCAGGTCGTGCAGGTCTTCGCTCTTTGTGCTGTCGGGCACGGTGTGCTGCAGCGTCTTGTACGCGTCCGCGAGGTAGCGCAGCACGATGCCTTCGGTGCGGGCGAGCTGGTATGTGGCCACGTAGTCGGCGAACGTCATCGCATGCTCGTACATCTCGCGCACCACGGACTTTGGGCTGACCGGGTGGTCGCCGATCCATGGGTGCGCGCGCCGGTATAGGTCGTAGGCGTGTGCGAGAAGTTCGGCGAGCGGCTTGGGATAGCTGATCTCAGCGAGGCGTTCGATGCGTTCCTCGTACTCGACACCCGCTGCCTTCATCTCGGCGACCGCTTCGCCCTTGGCCTTGTTCTCCTGCGCGGCGAGGATCTGGCGCGGGTCGTCGAGCGTTGATTCGACTACCGAGAGCACGTCGAGCGCGTAACTCGGAGAAAGCGGGTCGAGCAGGTCGAAAGCGGCGA
The DNA here is from genome assembly GCF_035605935.1 of Actinocrinis sp. Lineage (GTDB taxonomy): Bacteria > Actinomycetota > Actinomycetes > Streptomycetales > Catenulisporaceae > Actinocrinis. Next base: position 29,801 of record NZ_DATNGK010000093.1, read on the forward strand.
GCGCGAAGGTGGACAGCGCCTGGTTGAGTGCGAAGTCCTGCTGCAAGTCGACGGTAAGTCGTACCGTGCGGCCCGTCTCGTCGGGCTCCGCAAGCTTCTCGACGACGTCCGCGTCGAGCAGCGAGCGGTAGATCGCGATGGCGCGGTGGATGTGCCGGCGCTGCGCGGAGCGTGGCTCGTGGTTGTCGGTCAGCAGTCTGCGCATCGCCGCGAACGGGTCGCCGGGCCGCGCGATGACGGCCAGCAGCATCGCGTGGGTGACCTGGAAGCGGGAGACCAGCGGCTCGGGTTCGGCCTCGATCAGTTTCTCGAAGGTCGCCTCGCTCCAGGCGACGAAGCCCTCCGGGGCCTTCTTGCGGGTGTAGCCGCGCCGTCGCTTCGGGTCGTCGCCGATCTTCGCCAGGGCGCGTTCGTTCTCGATGACGTGGTCGGGGGCCTGGGCGGCGACGTACCCGATGGTGTCGAACCCGGCGCGTCCGGCGCGGCCGGCGATCTGGTGGAACTCACGGGCGCGCAGCATCCGCACCCGCCGACCGTCGTACTTCGACAGCGCGGTGAACAGCACGGTGCGGATCGGGACGTTCACCCCGACGCCGAGGGTGTCGGTGCCGCAGATGACTTTCAGCAGGCCGGCCTGCGCGAGGCGTTCGACCAGGCGCCGGTATTTCGGCAGCATCCCGGCGTGGTGCACGCCGATGCCGTGGCGCACGAACCTCGAGAGGGTCTTGCCGAACTTGGTGGTGAAGCGGAACCCGCCGATCAGGGTCGCGATCGCGTCCTTCTCCGCGCGGGTGCACACGTTTACGCTCATCAGCGATTGGGCGCGTTCGATCGCGGCGGCCTGGGTGAAGTGCACGATGTACACCGGGGCCTGCCCGCCTTCGAGCAGCTCTTCGACGGTCTCGTGCAGTGGGGTCATCCGGTAGGAGTACGAGAGCGGCACCGGGCGCTGCGCGGAGCGCACCGTGACCGTCTGGCGGCTGGTGCGGCGGGTCAGGTCGCCCTCGAACCGCGCGACGTCGCCGAGCGTCGCGGACATCAGCAGGAATTGAGCCTGAGGCAGTTCCAGCAGCGGGACCTGCCAAGCCCAGCCGCGGTCCGGGTCCGCGTAGAAGTGGAACTCGTCCATCACCACCAGGCCCACGTCGGCGTCGCGGCCGTCGCGCAGCGCGATGCTGGCCAGGACCTCGGCGGTGCAGCAGATGATCGGGGCGGTGGGGTTGACGGATGCGTCGCCGGTGAGCATGCCGATGTTGCTGGACCCGAACGCGGCGCACAGGTCGAAGAACTTCTCCGAGACCAGGGCTTTGATGGGTGCGGTGTAGTAGGAGCGCTGCCCGCGCGCGTATGCGGCGAAGTGCGCGCCCGCGGCGACGAGGGACTTGCCGGAGCCGGTGGGGGTGGCCAGGATCACGTTGCTGCCGGTGACCAGCTCGATCAGGGCCTCCTCCTGCGCCGGGTAGAGGCTCAGGCCTCGCGCGTCGGTCCACCCGGTGAACGCCGCGAACAGCGCGTCGGGGTCGGTGGTGTTGGGCAGCCGCTCGAAGAGGTCCACGCCCGGTATTCTCGCAGCGCCGCGGGCGGGTTTTCGCCGCGCCGCGGCCGGGCGCGGCGATCACGGAGGCCCGCGCGGCGCGCGCGGGGTTCGCATGGTGGGCGGCGGCTACCGCGACCTGGGGCGTGACCGCTAGGCTGCGGGGCCATGATGGCGTCGATACGGCTGTTCGGGCGGGGTAAGAGCGCGGCGGGCGCGGATGGCGGCACGGCGGTCAGCGCGGCGCAGATCGCTGAGTTGCTGGCGGGCTTGCGGACTGCGTCGATGTCGACCACGTGGCGCTGCCGGCATGGTTCGGGCACCGCGATCGGCGAGGGCGCGGTGGATTTCGAGACGCGCCGCTCGCGCTCGACGGTGATCCGCGGCAAGTCCGCGTTCGAATACGTGCGCGTCGGCTCCAGCGTGTACCGCGCGCCGGTTGAGGACGACGAGGTGCGCGCGCAGCTTGGCGGCGGCAAGAGCGCCGCAGCCGCTACCCGCGGGAGCGCGGCGAATGGCGCGGCGCGGGTCATTTCCGCGGCGGTGGACGATGAGGACGACGACGAGGCGTTCGATGACGACGCCGAGATCGAGGCCGAGGCGGAGTTGGACGCCGATGAGGAGTTCGACGAGTCAGACGAGTCCGACGACGACGCGGACATCGAGCTTGACGCCGAGTCCGACGCAGAGGCGACGGAGTCTGACGAGGTGACAGAGGACGAGGCGGATGTCGACGGCGTGGACCCCTCCGAGGACGCGATCGCCGCAGACGAGCATTCCCTGGACGCAGACGAGAAGGACGGGGATGCGCCGGCATTGGCGTGGCAGACGTTCAGCGAACACGACGCCTGCGGCGTACACGCCTACGCGGAGCCCGCGGTCCTGGCGGCCGGGGTGCGCGCGGCGGGCGCGGTGACGGCCGCGGCACGCCAGGAGTTCGACGGCCGG
>NZ_DATNGK010000094.1:0-6532 GCF_035605935.1 Actinocrinis sp.
GCGGTGCTCGAGGGTCGGCTGGAGACGGTGAACATGGTCGATGGCATCCTGCGGGTGGTGGGTGGTCGTGGCCCCGGCGAGCTGGTGGGCGAGGTGCCGATTGCGCTTGGAACGACGTTTCCGTTCGGCTTCCGCGCGGTCGAGCCGACCCGCCTGATGCGGCTCGAGGCCGAGGACTATCACGCCACGGTCGCCCAGTCGCCCGAGGTGGGCGAACGGCTTGGAGCGCTCGCGCGCGAGCGAATCGGCAGGCTCCAGGGGATCACCGCCGAAACCCCGCCGCCACGCGCGATCGTCGTCGGCCAGCGCTGGGATCCCGCCACCAGCCAGCTGCGCCGTTTTCTCGACCGAAACCAGGTCACATTCCGATGGATCACCGCCGATGCCGCGGACGGCGAAGCCGTCTGGGGCGGCCCTCTCCCGGCGGCGGAGGACTGCCCGGTGATTCGGCTGGTGAACGGCAAGACGGTGGTGCAGCCTGATCTTCGACGAGTCGCACAGCTGCTTCAGCTGGCAACCGAGGCCGAGGCGGCGGAGTACGACACCGTGGTCGTGGGCGGCGGGCCGGCCGGCCTCGCCGCGGCGGTGTACGGCGCGTCCGAGGGGTTGCGCACGATCGTGATCGAGCGCGAGGCGCCAGGTGGCCAGGCGGGTACGTCCTCGCGGATCGAGAACTACCTCGGATTCCCATCCGGCGTGTCCGGCGACGAGCTGGCCAGCCGCGCGCTGCAGCAGGCTCACCGGCTGGGCGCCGAGATCGTGGTGACACGAACGATCACCCGTATCGACGCTGCTAGCCGGCAGGTGTATCTGGACGGCGGGGACGTGGTTCGCGCGCGCACCATCATCCTCGCCTGCGGCGTGTCATGGCGTCGGCTGGAGATCGAAGGCTTCGAGCCGCTGGTGGGCAAGGGCATCTCCTACGGCGCTGCGCGCAGCGAGGCGTCGAGTGTGCACGGACTCGATGTGCACATCGTCGGTGCCGGCAACTCGGCCGGGCAGGCTGCGTTGTTCTTCGCCACGCACGCGCGCAGCGTCACGATCCTGTGCCGAGGCGCCGGACTCGTGCGCAGCATGTCGCAGTACCTGTTCGATCAGGTTTCCGCCCAGGCGAATGTCGCCGTCCGCCACACGAGCGAGGTCGCGGCCGTACGTGGCGAGGCCCGGCTGGAGGAGATCCAGGTGCGCGACTCGCAGACCGGCCAGAGCGAATGGCTCCCTTCCGGCGGACTGTTCGTGTTCATCGGCGCCGATGCCGAGACCGCCTGGCTGCCGTCCGAGATCGCGACCGACCACAACGGCTACGTGCTGACAGGGCCGGACGTGCCGGTCGAGGCCCGGACCGGCGGTGGCCGCGACCCGTACCTGCTCGAGACCAGCGTCCCCGGCATCTTCGCCTGCGGCGACGTCCGCTACAGCCCGGTCAAGCGCGTGGCAGCCGCAGTGGGCGAAGGGAGCATGGCCATCGCATTCGTGCACCAGTACCTGCGCGACGAGGCGACGGTCTCGGCCAGCACCTGATCGGTACGTCTGAGCGATCCCTTACGGCGAGGCCGTAGACTCGACCGGTGACGATCTGCACCGCGTGTGGCCAGGCGAACCCAGACGGCTTCCGCTTCTGCGGAGCCTGTGGCGCGCCCTTGGCGACCGGCGAAGTGGCGCAGCGTGAGGAGCGCAAGATCGTGACGGTGCTGTTCGCCGACCTGGTCGGCTTCACAAGCCGAAGCGAGCGAATGGATGTTGAGGATGTGCGCGGAACGCTCGCCCCCTACCACGCCCTGTTGCGCGAGCAGTTGGAGCACTACGGGGGCACGGTCGAGAAGTTCATCGGCGACGCCGTGATGGCGCTGTTCGGCGCACCGGTCGCCCACGAGGATGACCCGGAACGGGCGGTGCGAGCCGCCCTCTCGATCCGGGCCGCGATCGACCGGCTGAATGACGAGGACCCTGAGCTTGACCTGCACGTCCGCGTGGGCGTGAACACCGGCGAGGCGCTGGTGGTGCTGAGCGCTGATGCCGCCCGTGGCGAGGGCATGGCATCCGGTGACGTGGTCAACACGGCCGCCCGCCTGCAGACGTCCGCACCGGTCGACGGCATCCTGGTCGGCGAGACCACGTACCACGCCACCGACCGTGCCATCACCTACCGCAGCGCCGAGCCGGTCGTGGCCAAGGGCAAGTCACAGCCGCTGCAGGTCTGGCAGGCGGTCGAGGCGCGCGCGCGGCTGGGTATCGATGTGGTCCAGCGGCCCACGACGCCGCTGGTGGGGCGTGGCGAGGAGGTCGACCTGTTGGTCGATGCGCTTCGCCGTTGCCGCTCGGAGCGGGCCGTGCAGCTGGTCACGTTGGTCGGCGTACCTGGCATCGGCAAGAGCCGGCTGGTGTGGGAGCTGATGCAGGCCGTTGAACGCGATCCCGACTTCATCACATGGCGTCAGGGACGCTCGCTGCCCTATGGCGAAGGCGTCACCTTCTGGGCGCTTGGCGAGATGGTGAAGGCGCAGGCGGGCATCCTCGACACCGATGCGGCCGAGGAGGCAGGGCGGAAGCTGCGCGCGACGGTGGTGGACATGATCAGCGACCCGCTCGAGGCGGCCTGGGTCGAGGAGCACGTGCGAGCGCTGGCGGGGCTGGAGGGGGTGACCAGTACCAGCGGAAACCGCTCCAGCGAGGCGGCGGCCGCCTGGCGCCGCTTCCTGGAGGCGCTGGCCGACCGTCATCCGCTTGTGCTGGTATTCGAGGATCTGCATTGGGCCGATGATGCGCTGCTCGATTTCATCGACCACCTGGCCGACTGGTCGAGCGACGTGTCGATGCTAATCGTCTGCACGGCGCGTCCGGAGTTGCTCGACCGTCGCGGCGGCTGGGGTGGCGGCAAGCGAAACGCCCTCACGGTGGCGCTGTCTCCTCTCGACGACCCGGACATCGCGCGACTGATCAGCACCTTGCTGGAGCAGGCGCTGCTGCCGGCCGAAACCCAGGCCATGCTTCTCAGCACGGCGGCGGGGAACCCGTTATACGCCGAGGAGTACGTGCGGATGCTGATCGACCGCGGCCACCTCCAGCACGATCGGGGCCGCTGGCGGCTGTCGGAGACGACGGAGCTGCCGGTTCCCGAGTCCGTGCAAGGGCTGATCGCCGCCCGCCTCGATGACCTGCCGGCCGATCAGAAGCGCCTGCTGCAGGACGCTTCGGTGCTGGGCAAGGTGGTCTGGCTGGGAGCACTGGCCTCCATGAGCGGCACCGATCCCTATCAGGTCGAGGCTCACCTGCACGCGCTGGAACGGCGAGAGATGCTGCGGCGGGAACGACGATCGACGGTTGCGGCGGACACCGAGTACGCGTTTCGCCACGTGTTGATGCGTGACGTGGCGTACGGGCAGATCCCCCGCGTCCAGCGCGCCGACAAACACCAACGGGCGGCGGCGTGGATCGAATCGCTGTCCGCCGACCGCGGTGACGTGTCCGACATGCTCGCTCACCACTATGCGCGGGCGCTCGAGTACGCGCGTGATGCGGGGCAGCCGACCGAGCAACTCGAGCTGCGCGCGCGCATGGCGCTGCGCGATGCGGGCGACCGAGCCATCGCGCTCAACTCGCTGTCGGCCGCCCAGCAGCACTACTACGCGGCGCTCGTGCTGTGGCCGAAGGATGATCCGGCCTGGCCGGAACTGGTGATCGCGGCCGCCGATGCGGGGCTGGGCATGAACCGCGCCCAGATCAATCAGTGGCTGATCGAGGCGCGCGACAGTCTCCACGCCTCCGGCGATCTCGGCAACGCCGCCAAGGCAGAGATGCTGAATGGGTTCCACTACTGGAACGTCGGACACAGCGAGGAATCGCGGGCGGCATCCTCCAGGGCGCAGAGCCTGATCGAGCAAGCCGAACCGTCCCCGACGGTGGCGCACGTCGCCAGCCGGCTGGCCGTGAACACGATGCTGCGTGGCCAGTTCGAGGAGACGATCGCACTCTGCGAGCGAGCCCTCGGCATCGCCGAGGAGTTCGACCTGGAGGACATTCGCTGCCACGTGCTGAACACCCGCGGCGTGGTGCGCGTCACGAATCGAGGCGATCTGGGTGGGTTGGCCGACCTCGAGGCGAGTCTCGAAATCGCCGACCGGATCAACGCAGTAGAGGGAATCATCCGCGGCTGCAAGAACCTGGGCAGCACGCTGGCCGAACTCGGCGACCTCCGTCGAGCGGCCGAGCTCGAGCAGCGGGGAGCCGAGGTGGCGCGGCGCTTCGGCATCGACTTCCAGGTGGTGTGGTTCGAGACCGAGCTGGGGATCCTCGCGTTTCTGAACGGCGACTGGGACGCCGTGGACGAGGCGTTCACGCGTCTTGACCGGTGGGTGGCACAGGTGGGGCCGCACTACATGGAGGCGGCTGTGGACACCACCCGCGCCAGGATCGCGGCAGCCCGCGGCGAGGGTAACGCCCAAGCCCATTCCGCCCAGGCGCTCGATTTCTGCCGGCGTTCGGGGGAGCCGCAGGTGCTGCTCCCGACGTTGGCCGATGCGGCCCTGATCACCGCTACCAGCGGTGACCGCAACGCCCGGCGGCGAGTGGCCGACCTGTGCGACGAGCTGGCCGATGCCGGCCCCGGCAAGGTGGTGTGGAGTTCCTGGTCGACGGTGTTCGCGCTGGCGCTGGCATTGACCGACCAGCCGGAACGGCTTGCCGTGCACGACATCAAGGGTCCGTCGCGATGGGCGACGGTCACGCAGCTGATCATCGAGGGCCGGTACGCCGACGCCGGCGATGAGCTGGGCGAGATTGGCAGCAAGCCCGAGCAGGCGCTGGCCAGGCTGCTGGCCGCGCGAGCAATGATCCGCGACGGCAACCGGGCTGCGGGCGAGGTCGAACTGCAGCGCGCGGTGGAGTTCTGGGTCGGCGTGCGCGCGACGCGGTACTTGGACATCGCCGAGCAGCTGGTGGCGGAGACCGCCTGACGCTCGGAACGGTCATAACAGCGTTGATGTGAATCTGCCGGTTGCATCATTCGCTGGTTAGAGTGAACAATAAGGGAATAGCTTGACCGATTCGCAGCAACGGACTACCGTCCGCCAGAAGCGCCAGTGTCTGGGAGGGGGACGGAATGCGGAAGCTGATTGGGGCGGCGGTCCTGGTGAGCGCCTTTATGGTGAATGTCGGCGGTGCGACTGCGGCGCCGAGCACGAACGTGCGCTTGTCGAATGACAACGGTGGTGGCGGATATGTGAGTGCCTACACGCTTGCCACCGGTCAGGCGTACACGGACGGCATCTTGAGGGAATGCTCTGTCGCCAGAGGGCGCCAGAACGAGCCGGCAGTAGCTATCGATCCGCGCAATGCCAGCGTGATCTTGGGTAGCTCAAACGATTATTGCGGCGTGTTCGGTCCGCCTGGCGATCCGGCCACGGGCACTCCGGCCGGTCCCGTCTGGCTCGGCTACTATCGTTCCCAGAACGCCGGTGCGAGCTTCCAAAGCTCGTTGGTTCCGGGCTATCCCGGCGACACGTCGCCGTTCGCCGCGCTGGCACATATTCGGACGGCCGGCGCCGGTGACCCGGTGATCGCGTGGGACGGGCATGGACGTGCGTTTTTCGGTTCCGAAAGCTCCGGCGATCCCAGCGGTAGCCCCAAGGGATTCGGCGACGAATGGGTCGCGACCTACGTGAACTCGGGCGGAGGCTCCATCAACGACGGCAAGCGCTACGTCGGCACGGTCACGGTGGCGAAGGGCTCGTCGGCTGCGGCGACCGGCAAGTTCAACGACAAGACCGCCATCGAGGCCGACCGCACCGGCGGCCGGTTTGACGGCAACGTCTATTTCGCCTGGTCGCGGTTCACGGGCTTCAACGTCTCGAACATCTACTTCGTGCGATCAACCGACCATGGCGCTACCTTCTCGGCGCCGATGCTGCTGACGCCAAAATCGGGAAACCTGCAGGATCCGCGGATCGATATCACTGGAAACGGCGACGTTTACGTCACCTACGACACCGGCGCCTTGAAGAACGGTCAGCCGGCCGGGGTGCAGATCGTGAAGTCGACGGACGGTGGACTCACGTTCTCGAAGCCGACCCAGCTAGTGACCTATGCGCCGTGGGAGGAGACCGATCAGTCGACGGCGGGTGGCACGAACCGCGATTGCGGCGACGGGATTGACGCCTGTGTTGCGGGGTACACGTTCTTCCGCAATGACTCGTCCACCGACTCGACCACCGATCAGCGCGACCACGCGCACCAGTATGTGTACCTGGTCTACAACGCCTCCATCCCGGGGACGCAGGTAGCCACCGGCAACACGTATGGCACCGAGGGCGGCGGCACCGGCAGCCAGGCGGGGACATACTTCGTCCGCTACAACGGCGCGACCGGGACACACACCGCGCCGAGGTTGATCTCACCGTCACCGGTTGGCGACCAGTCCTACCCGGCGATCAGCGCCGACGGCGGTTACCTACACACAATGTGGTGGGACAGCCGAAACGACCGCTGCTACTCCCCCACCCGTCCGATCGGCAACTGTGCCGACCGCTCGACCGTT
>NZ_DATNGK010000095.1:0-2454 GCF_035605935.1 Actinocrinis sp.
GCCGATCGACGACCCTGGCTGCGTTGCCGAAACATCCACAGACGACCCACGGTGTTGAATGAGGAGCGCGAGGATGCTCCGGCGCCTTGCCAGGCCCGCCGCTTGGCCGATTCGCTGTGCCGTACCCGACAATTGCGGCAAACCGCCGCTGACAGTGCGTGACGCTAGACCCCAACCTGGGATCAGGCGCCCCCTCAGACCCGAACCCGCACTGCGAGCAGCGTCACGTCGTCGTCCTGCTCGTGCTCACGCAGCATCGTCTCGACAAGATGATCGAGCAGCGGTTCCAGCGCGGTGTCCGGCGCGGAGAGGGCCGCGGCGCGCAGCCGAGCGAGTCCCTCATCGAGCGAGTCGACGCGCGTCTCCACCAGACCGTCCGAAAAACCGATCACGATGTCGCCGGGCCGCAGCGAGAGCCGGTGCTCGACCCGCTCCTCGCTCCAGCCGAGCGGCGTGGCCTCCGGCGTCGCGTCCACGTAGCGCGCGTCGCCCTCGGCCGTCATCACCAGCAGCGGCAGATGGCCCGCGTCGGAGATGACGAGACCGCCGGTGGCCGGGTCGTAGACCGAGTACACGACGGTGGTCAGCGATTCGGCGTTCTCAGTGGCGTCGAAAAGGCGATCGAGTCCGGTGAGTACGGCGCGCGGTGAAGGGTCGCTGTATGCGAGGGCGCGCAACGCGGCACGGACGCGGCCCATGCCGGCGGCGGCGGTGACGCCCTTGCCGATCACGTCGCCGACAACCATGCCGAGCCGGCCGTCCTGGAAGCCGAACAGGTCGTACCAGTCGCCGCCGACTTCGGTGTCCAGCGAGCCGGGGATGTAGCGGAAGGCCGCATCGATACCGGGCAGATCGGGCAGCCGCTTGGGCAGCAGCGCATCCTGAAGCGAGACGACCTGACGGTGTTCACGCTCGTGCATGCGCGCCCGTGCGACGGCCATGGTGCATTGTCCGGCGAGCGCCTGGAGATAGGCCTGATCGTCTTCGTCAAAGGTGCGGGCCGACTCGTACACGAGGTAGAGACCGCCGACCGGGCCGGCGGCAGTGGTCAGCGGTAGCACCGCCCAGGACTGCTCCGCCTCAAGCGAGTCCTCCCACTCCACCGCTTCGGGGAAGGCCGCTCGCACCGCGCCGCGATCCGCGAGGTAGCAGGCGTGCCCCGCGCGGACAGCAGCGGTGAGAAGCGGCGGCCAGGATGCGGTACGCCGTTCCCAGCGCTCATCGTCCGCTACCCGTGACTGGCGCTGCGCCGGAAGCGAGCGCACAGTCCGGGTCTGCGGCCACGGCGAGCGGCCGATCGGGTCGAGCAGCCGCAGCTCGACATGCGAGGCGCCGGTCACCTGGCCCAGCTTGGCCACGGCCGCGCGCACCTCCCCGATGGTCAGCGCGCCGGCCAGCTCCCTGGCGACGGTCTGCAGCTTGCCGATCCGCCACTGGGTAGAGCCCAGCAGCTCGGCGATGCGGTGCCGGTCGGTCACGTCGTGCACGATCGCGAGAGCTCCAGTGATCTGCCCGGCCGGGTCGTGCACCGGGGACCAGTGTGTTCGAAGGACGCGGACACCGGGGCCGCGCGGCGCCGGCGCCCACGAGGCGGCCTCCCAGCGCTGTTCCGGCTCGCGCCAGGTTTTGCCGGTGGCCACCACCCGTGCCACCGACTCCTCGACCTGCTCCCCCAGCTCGCCGGGCAGGATCTCGCTGGGCAGCCGGCCGAGGTGCTCCTCGACGCTGAGCCCGTTGATCTCCGCGAGCGCCCGGCTGACCTGGCGGTAGCGGCCGTCCGCGCCATAGCAGGCGAAGGCGACCGATCCGTCGTGCAGCAGCGCGCGCAGCAGCGGCGAGTCGGAACCGGTCTCGTGCGCGGCAGGGCTCTGCTGCCGAATGGCGTCTCGGGCCACAGCTCGCTTCCCGTCCCCTAACCGTTCGCGACGAGACGACGGACTGCCGTCCGCCGCCGTACGGGCGGCCGCCGGTCCACGTCCGGCGCCGTCTCACCGGATCGAGCTTAGCCGTCACCGCCTGTCTACAGGGAGTGATTGAGCCAGGATTCTCCCGATCCGCCGACCGGGCCGGCCGCGTCAACAGGTCCAGACCACCGCGAAGATGGACATTCCCAACGCGCTCGCCGTAGCGGGCCGACCACGCTCCACAATCGGCGAGACGTTGGACACACCGGCCGATCAGGTGAGCCGGATGCGGTCGGCCTACCCAGCCGGCTCCGGGCACACACTTGTGCGTCACCAGCCGAGACGCGCGCAACTGTCTGTCAGCTACCGGATACGGCCTGACGCGGCCTCAGCATCGTTTTGCAGCCTCAGAGGGCGTCTGATCCCATGTTGGGGGCGAATCGGCCGATCGACGACCCTGGCTGCGTTGCCGAAACATCCACAGACGACCCACGGTGTTGAATGAGGAGCGCGAGGATGCTCCGGCGCCTTGCCAGGCCCGCCGCTTGGC
>NZ_DATNGK010000096.1:0-4051 GCF_035605935.1 Actinocrinis sp.
CACCAGACCGATGCGGGTGCGGCGATCGACGATGTCGTCGGCGTCCAGCGCGCCCTCATGGGTCACCGCGTACTCGAATTCCGCGCGGGTGACGTCAATGCCTTCGGCCACTGGGTCATTCGGCCGCTCGCAGCTGGCCGCCGCGATCACGTTCGGCGCCTCTGCGCCGAATCGGGCGACCAGCGACCCTGGCAGGTGGGCTGTCGAGGCCGCCGTGGCCACCGGATTCGACGGTGCACCGACCAGTGGAAGATCCCGGGTCCGGCAGGGACCGGCGGTCAGGTTGCGCAACCGGACCGCCCGGTCGAGCACATCCTCGGCCATGTGCCGGTATTCGGTGAGCTTGCCGCCGATCACACTGATCACGCCCGAGGCCGACTCGACGACCGCGTGTTCCCGCGACACGTCGGCCGTGCGGCCCGCTCCGGTGTCGATCAGCGGCCGCAGTCCGGCATACGCGCCGATGACGTCGGCCGGACCGAGCGCGACCTCCAGTGCGGTGTTGACGGTGTCGAGCAGGAACGAGATCTCGTCCGATGTAGGTTGCGGCACATCGGGAATCGGTCCTGGCGCGTCCTCGTCGGTCAACCCGAGGTACACGCGCCCCAGCTGTTCGGGCATCGCGAAAACGAACCGGTTGATCTCGCCGGGGATCGGAATGGTCAGCGCAACGACGGGATTGCCGAAGGATGCGGCGTCGAACACCAGATGTGTTCCGCGACTTGGCCGCAGCCGGATCGAAGTGTCGACCTCCCCCGCCCACACGCCGCTGGCATTGATGATGGCGCGGGCCGAGACGTCGAACGACTCGCCGGAGCGCTGATCGGTCAGTGTCACCGAGGTGCCCGTCGCGTTCGATGCGCCAACGCGGGTCAGTATCCGCGCGCCATGCTGCGCGGCGGTGCGCGCCACCGCGGTGACGAGCCGTGCGTCGTCGATGAGTTGTCCGTCGTAGGCGAGCAGGCCGCCGCTCAAGCCGTCGCGGCGCACGGTGGGCGCCATCTCGATCGCGCGCGCCGCATCGATCCGCCGTGAACGCGGCAGCGTCGATGACGGCGTGCCCGCCAGCTTGCGCAGCCCGTCGCCCGCCGCGAAACCGAAACGCACCAAAGCCCGCGCCGCCGTGCTCATCTCGGGCAGTAGCGGAACCAGCTGCGGCATGGCCTTGACGAGGTGGGGAGCGTTGCGCGTCATCAGGATTCCGCGTTCGATGGCGCTGCGGCGCGCGATTCCGACATTGCCTGTCGCCAGGTAGCGAAGCCCGCCGTGCACCAGCTTGGAGCTCCAGCGGCTGGTGCCGAACGCAAGGTCGTGCTTCTCCACCAACGCGACGCGCAGACCGCGGCTCGCGGCATCGAGCGCGATGCCGGTGCCGGTGATGCCGCCGCCGATCACGATCACGTCGAGCTGCTCGCCGTCGGCCAGCGCGGCCAGCTCGGCTACCCGCCGGGATTCGTTGAGTGCCGTCGAGCCGGTCATGGTTTCAGGTACCCGTCCAGGCAGTGGGCGAGTTCTACGTCGAGCGCGCGCGCGTCGAGGATCGCGGCGACGATCTGTCCTGACTGGATCGTCGACCGGGCGATCAGCAGACACATGGCCGCGAGCTGACGCGGCTCGCCGGGCCGGACGCTGCCTTCGTCCTGGGCGAGCTTGATGTCGGCCGCCAACGTGTCGATGAGGATCTGCTGGCTGGTGCCCAGCCGTTCGGTCGTGTAGACCATCGTCAACTCCGGAGCCCTGTTCAGCACCGACATGACGACTTCGTCGTCGCGCAGGTGGTCGGCCACCGCGACCATCCGCTCGACCACCGCTTCGCGGCCGACCCCACGGGTCGGGACCGCGTCCAACGCGCCGACAATCCGCGCGGTGAGCAGTGCCGCGAGCACCGACCGGATGTCGGGCCAGCGCCGATAGACCGTCGGCCTGCTCACCCGCGCGCGGCGCGCGATCTCCGCCAGAGTCACACGCTCGACCCCGTAAGCGGTCACACAATAGGCCGCTGCCTCGAGGATGCGGTCGCCGATCGGCGACGAGGGGTCGTTACTGATTGACACCATATGTAATACTGTAACCCATGGCGCGTCCGGATGACCAGCAAGCCGCACTCCTACCTCCGATGAAGTGGAACGCATGGGGGGACCCCGCGGAGGCGAAACCGCTATCTGTGAGCATTCGCTCGCTGCTCACGCAGGCGCTCGGCATCGACGACGCGGGCGCTGCCGACCTCGAACCCGAGCAAGTCCGGCTGCGGCCGTCGGCGCTGTCGCGCTCTGATCGCGAGGGGTTGGCGGAGATCGTGGGGACCGCGTACTGCGGCATCGACGACCGAGCCCGGCTGCTGCGTGCGGGCGGTAAGTCCACGCTGGATCTGTTGCGCCGCAAGGACACCGGCGTACAGGATGCGCCCGACGCGGTGCTGCTGCCCGGCGATGAAGAAGATGTGGCCGCGATTCTCCGATATTGCGCGGAGCACAGCATTGCGGTCGTCCCGTTCGGAGGGGGCACCAGCGTGGTCGGCGGCCTTGACCCTATCCGCGGCGACTTCAAGGCCGTGATCTCGCTGGACCTGCGTAAACTGAACCAGCTGCACGGGCTCGACGAGGTGTCCGGCGAAGCCGAGTTGGGCGCCGGCCTGACAGGGCCGGATGCCGAACGGGTACTCGGCGACCGCGGCTTCTCGCTCGGCCACTTCCCGCAGAGCTTCCAGTTCGCAACCATCGGCGGGTTCGCCGCGACGCGGTCGTCGGGACAGGACTCGGCGGGTTACGGCCGGTTCAACGACATGGTCCGCGGCCTGCGCACAGTGACGCCTGCCGGGGTGCTCGATCTCGGCCGTGCACCGGAGTCGGCGGCAGGCCCGGACCTTCGGCAACTGATGATCGGCTCGGAAGGCGTGTTCGGGATCATCACCCGCGTACGCGTTCGGGTACATCCGGTGCCGGAGGCCACCCGGTATGAGGCGTGGACGTTCGGTGACTTCGCCACCGGCGCCGACGCGCTCCGCGCCGTCGTGCAGACGGCCACCGGTCCGACCGTGATCCGGCTATCCGACGAGGCGGAGACCGGTGTCAACCTCGCGACCACCGAGAGCATCGGCGAGCACACCATCACCGGTGGCTGCCTGGCCATCACGGTTTTCGAGGGTTCGGCGGCGCACGCCGACAGCCGGCACGCAGAAACCCGCGCGCTACTGGAGGCGAAGGGCGGCACGTCACTGGGCGAGGGCCCCGCCCGCGGATGGGAGCACGGCCGGTTCGGCGCCCCGTATCTGCGCGATTCACTGCTGTCGGCGGGCGCGCTGTGCGAGACGCTCGAGACTGCGACGAGATGGTCCAACTTGCCCGCACTCAAGGCCGCCGTCACCGAGGCGCTGACGACCTCACTGGCCGAATCGGGCACGCCAGCGCTTGTGCTGTGCCACATTTCGCATGTGTATCCGACTGGCGCGTCGCTGTACTTCACCGTGGTCGCCGGGCAGCGCGGCAACCCGATCGAGCAGTGGCGCAAGGCGAAGGCCGCCGCGTCGGACGCGATGATGCGCACCGGCGGCACCATCACGCACCACCATGCGGTCGGCGCCGACCACCGGCCGTGGATGCGCGACGAGGTCGGCGACCTCGGTGTCGCGGTGCTGCGGGCCGTCAAGGCCACGCTCGATCCGGCGGGAATTCTCAACCCCGGCAAGCTGATTCCTTGACGTCCTCCCCGGACTGAGGTCCCGGGATTCCAACCCCATCCCACCGGCTTACGCGGCAGGAGTAGCGAGTTGAGGTTCACGGTTCGCAGACCGCCCAGCGGCGAGGTCTCCCCGTGCGGTCACCGCCCGTCCGGCGGCGATGTTGCGTGCAGCGTTCACATCGGCGTTGCACCGCCCAGCATTGCAAGCCTCGCACTCGAAAACCGCTTGGCTCTTGCGGTTCCCCGGTGCGACGTGCCCACATTCGGAGCAACGCTGCGACGTGTACGCAGCCGGGATCTGCTCGACCCGGCCGAAAGCCTTGTGCTGCAAACGCCTTACGAGCTGACCCCAGCCACTTCGGCTCATCGCACG
>NZ_DATNGK010000097.1:0-5332 GCF_035605935.1 Actinocrinis sp.
AGGTGGAAGTGCTCCGCTTGATAGCGGCGGGCCGCTCTAACGTGCAGATCGCTGCCGAACTGTTCGTGTCTGAAGCGACGGTGAAGACGCATATCAACCACCTGTTCGCGAAAACCGGCGCGCGGGACCGCGCGCAAGCCGTGCGCTACGCATACCGGCACGGTCTCGTGCGTTAGAGCGAGTGGCAGTATGAGTCGGCCGCGGTACCGTCCAGCTGAAGCTTGACCTCATCGTTCACCAGCTGGCTCATGTCCCCGCTGGTCTTGGCCGCCAGCACGTCAACGGATAACGCCTCGACATCGCTGGCCACCAGCTCGATCCGCGTCCGCACCTGCGGGCTTCCCGCACTGGCTGCCGCATTCGCGAGCGTGGTGTGTATCGAATCGAGTTCGGTCGCGAGCACGGTCAGATTGCCGCCAGGTGCCGCTTGGATCGCGCGCAGCCGCCCGGCAGCGGATACGGCGTCGCGGCAACCGGAATCGAGCAGCGGAGCCGTGGACGCTACGTAGGCTTCGATGCCGCCGAACGCGATTGCGAGCACGACGCCGATCAGCGCGGCTATTCGTCCGGCGCCATGCCGCGAGCGGGACCGCGCGTAGCCGATTACCGAGAGCACCAGCCCGAGCGGCGGCAGAATGGAGAGCGTCGCGCCCGCCAGCGCCACCGGGTTCGCCTGTTTCGGCGCCGGAGCCGGATCCGGGTGATCTTCGCTCATCGCCGGCCCGCTCGAAGCCGCCTCGAACAGCGACATTGCATCGTTCGAGTCATTCGCCATAGTGATGCGCCCTTGCGTGATCGTGTCGCGCTTTTACGTTAGCTGGATTAACTAACTACAACGAGCAGCGATCGTACGGGTGGCGCAGACCCGAAATCACGGCAGGGCCGCAATTGCGTCCGGATCGCGACCACGGCGTCGGTATTCGGACAGGAACATGAATGATTCTCATGAAACTGGCCGCTGACGTGCGAAGAGGGCCGCCGCCGGATCGATCCGGTGGCGGCCCTCGGCCGGAGATTGCGGTGCTGCGCGACGCTTACAGTGAGCAGACGCTGTCGACGGCGTCACCATCGGACTTGAGCCGGTTGGCGGCGTCCTGGGTCGCGGTCAGCTGGCTCGTGTCGCCGCTCTCCGCTGCCTTGAGACCAGTGAGAACCGTGGACACATCGCTATCCATGGCCTGCAACTTGTCCTTGACCGACTGGTGCTGCGCCTTGGCCAGCGCGTCGTCCAGGTCGGTCTTCATGGTCTGGATATCGGCGGTGAAGGAGGTCACGTCGGCCTGCATCGCGGTCTGGTCCGAGGCGTCGGAGGACATCTTGGTGACGTCGTTCTCCAGCTTGCTGATGAGGCTGTTGAACGAGGTCCGCATCGAGTTGCAGCCCGGGTCGAACACGGTGCTGTTGGCCGCGGCCGCGATCAGCACGCCCCAGCCGACTGCGGCCAGGATCGAGAGGATCAGGCCGGCGATCGCCAGGCCGCGGCCCTTGCCACCGATCTTGCCCGACTTGACCAAGCCGAGGATGGAGAAGATCAGGCCCAGGACGACGGTGAAGAACAAGATCAAGCCGGCGATGGCGAAGCCGTTCTTCGGGTTCTGCGGCGGCACGTATCCGCCATAGCCGCCCGGACCGACCGGCGCGCCGTAGCCAGGCTGGCCGCCGAACTGCGGCTGCTCTCCGTACTGCGGCTGCGCTCCATACTGCGGCTGCGCGGGCGCGCCGAACTGCGGCGGCTGCTGGCCCGCGTGCTGCGGCGCACCGTACTGCGGGTCGACGGGCGGCGGCGCGAACGAGCCGGATTCTCCCCCGCCCTGCGGACCTGCCCACTCGCCGCCGGACTGCTGCGGCGGCTGCCCCCATGGCTCGGACACGATTTCCCCCTCAAAGGATTTAGACGTATGAGCCGCTGATCCTAGCGAGCCCTGGCGAACGGCACGAAGTGCGAGTTCCCGCCGCTGCCGAATCGTGACCGCACCTTAGGCCGAAACGAGACCGACCGCAGCTGGCTACGGCAAGTCGGGCAAGCGCGCAGCGGACACCCAGTAGGCCATAAAAGCGGTCAAGTCCTGCGCGGTGTAGACATCGGGAACCACTTGCAGGAAATCCTCGGTCTGCGCGGCGCCGCTTTGGTTTCGGCTGCACCAGACTCTCAGCACCTGAAAGAAGGTGTAGTCGCCCATCGTGAGCCGCAGCGCGTGCAGGAAGCAGGCGCCGCGCAGCGCGACCCGCTCATCCAGGATCCGCTCTGCGCCCGGATCGGCGAGGATCAGGTCCTGACCGAGACTTCGCAGCCGAGTCATCGCCGCCCGCGCCGACGTGTCCGCACTCAGTCCGCCGGACTTCTCCAGCCAGACCCACTCTGCGTAGCGGGCAAAGGCAGTGCTCAGCCAGATGCTCGCCCAACTACTGACAGAGACGCTGGCCCCGAACCACTGGGCGGCTAGGGCTCGGGCGACCAGGCTTTCGTGCGTGCGCCTTCCGTCGATCAAGGAGACGTCAAGCAATCCAAGGGTCTGCGCTCCGTACGTCCCACCGAGCGAACCGGCCTGGCTCAGTGCGTTTACGCCGTCAAGGGCCGCCGTACCGTACACATCGAACGGGTATGGGCCGAACAACGACGCGAACGTCTTGAGCATCTGCCCCTGCCGACCGAAGTCACTGCGCGCCTGATCAGCGAGCCGCGCTGGGAACGCGTCGCGGATCTGCACACCGGACGGGCCGGATGAGGTCTCGATCGCCAGGTCTCCGATGACGATCGTGGCGAGGTATGCCGCCATCGGACCGTCGTGGCGGTACGTCCACCTGGTGCCGAAGTTCTGCGGCTGCTTGTCGACCAGCCGGCCATTCGCGAGCACCGAGACGCCAGCGGGCGCCGTCACCGAGATCTCGTACGCCGCTTTGAGAGAGGGATGATCGGCGCAGGGAAACCAGGTGGGCGCACCGATGGGAAGCGAGACCGCGGACACATCGGTCGCACCGGCCTGCCATCCGACGGATCCGACTCCCGCGACGCTCACCGGCGCTGGTTGCCCGGAGTACGCGATCTCCAGCAGCGCCATCCGCCCGCTGGGTAGCGCGGCTCCCGGTTGGATGTGCAGCTTGTCTCCTTGTCGAGAGAATCGAGCCGCCGCCCCGTTTGCTCGGACGGATACGACAGTCATACCGGCGGCCAGGTCGAGGCTGAGCCCAGACAACGCGGTGTACGGCAGGAGCCTGATCGTCGCGGTCCCCGCGATGCGGCCCACCGCCTGGGCGTAGGAAAGGTCCAGCGCGTAGTGGTTGACCAGGAAGCCGCCAGCGCCCTCGCCGGGGAAGTATGGATCGAACGATGTGGTCGCGGCTTGCGCAGGCGTCGCGGGCACTCCGCCGGTGCCCGTTCCCGCCGCACACCCTGCGACGCCGCCCACAACCGCCGCCGTGCCGATCGCGCGCAGGGCGCTACGACGGCTCATTGCAGCAGAACCGGCGAGCCCAGCGGGCAGGGTCGTATGCGCCGACATGGCGGACCTCCCGTCAGACCGTGCCGAGCTTCCTTCAGAAAAAGGGCGCGGCACCTCGCGCGATGAAGACAGTAGTAATAGCGGCTATTCATAGGCGTTGAGCGCCGCCGACCGATCTCCCGGCCAGTCACCAACCGTACCGGTCCGCCACTTGACTTCCCGACCCGAACCGGTGGCCGTGGGTCGTCCATGTCGGTACCCTTCGATAGGGTGTCATCCGCCAGACGGCGCGCCAGGCGTCGCCGATCCGGCGGGGGCGACAGCTGAAAAGTAGTGACACGAGGGGAACCGAGGGGATTCGGCGGTCATGGGAAATAGCTTCAGGGTCGAGTTGGAGGAACTCGAAGCGGTCAGAGCCAAGCTCCAGGCGCTGCTTCAGGACCACTTTCAGGCGCCGACCAGCCCGCTCGCGCCGAACACGTTCCATAACAACACCGCGTCGGACATCCAGCAGACTGCGGCGCCTGGCGGCATCAAGCGCGCCGAGGCGATGTCGGACGCCGGCTCGTCCAACTTCGGCGAGACGAACAACGGTCTCGACGCCGCGTGGAAGCTCAACACGGCCAACGGCCAGGTGCAGCAAGCGATCTACGGCCTGATCAACGAGGTCAACCAGAAGATCAGCGATCTGCACGACCGGATCCAGAAGACGCACCAGCTCTACTCGACCACCGAGAGCAACCTGCAGCTGGACATGACCCAGGTCCAGAAGGACACCTGATCCCGGTCGCCGGGCAGGTGGTCGATGAGGATCGGATCGCAGACCGCAACGAAACGCGACGGAATCGGAAGACGCGGGGTAGGGCAGTCCAATGCCGAA
Source organism: Actinocrinis sp. (assembly GCF_035605935.1). Classification (GTDB taxonomy): domain Bacteria; phylum Actinomycetota; class Actinomycetes; order Streptomycetales; family Catenulisporaceae; genus Actinocrinis. Next base: position 4,321 of record NZ_DATNGK010000097.1, read on the forward strand.
TCAGTTCAATCAGGGCACGGTCCAGCAGTACGGCGGTGTCGCGTGGGCCAAGCAGCAGGCCGAGGCGCTAAGCCCGGAGGCGATCGGCGACCAGATCAGTGGCTACTCGGCCGTCACCAAGTCGCTGAACAACATCGTGGACACGCTCAACAAAGCGAACGCGTCGATTCAGTCGGCCTGGTCAGGCGACGCGGCCACGGCGGCGACCCAGACGTTCAGTGAGACGTCGAACCACGCGCAAAACGTGATCACGACTGTCAACAACACGGTCACTCAGCTGAAGAACGCGCAGGCGGCGGCGCAGGCGGCGCGGCAGGCGATGCAGCAGGTGCCGGACGAGAAGCCCGTGCCCTCGGGCGGCCTCTTCAGCGGGATCACGAACACGGTTTCGGACATCTTCACCGGCACGGATCCGGTTCAGCAGGCTCAGCAACACAACATGGCCGCACGCAATCAGGCGGCTGATGTGCTGAACAAGCTCTCGTCGAGCTATGAGAGCGCCGCGAGCAACATGAGCACGATTGCCGGCACCGGTCCACAAGATGAGTCGTTCAATCCCAGTTTGCCATCTTCAGGGACCTTTAGCCTAGGTTCTGGATCATACGGCGGCGGCTCAGGCTCGGCGGCGAGCTACGGCTTTGCGGGCAGCTCGGCTGGCGGCGGGAAGACGACGCGCGAGCCGAGCGCCGGAGGTGTGAGCAATGGCGTCTTCAATGAAGGCACGACCGTTCAGCACACCGGAACCGTCACGCCTCCGAACACTTCGACGCCGCCCGGGCTCGAAGACATCGGCACCACGACGACGACCACGACGCCCGGACCTATCTTTGGCAATCCCGGCGGCGGCCTGCCATTTCCTGTCGAGGAGACAACGAAGCCAGGCGGCGGAAACAGCGCCTTCGGTGACGGACCCGGCGAGGAAGGCAAAACCGGCGCCGCCTCGAAGGTCAGCTCGAACGTCTTCGGTGAGGACGGCTTCGGCGACGAGAGCGGCGGCGCTGCTCGCCGTACT
>NZ_DATNGK010000098.1:0-34385 GCF_035605935.1 Actinocrinis sp.
AAGATCCACTTCTGGACGCTGTTCATCGGCTTCCACACCACCTTCCTGGTGCAGCACTGGCTCGGCGCGGAGGGCATGCCCCGGCGCTACGCCGACTACATGGCCTCAAGTGGCTGGACGACGCTGAACACGATCTCCACGATCGGCGCGTACCTACTGGGCATGTCGACGATCCCGTTCCTGTACAACGTCTACAAGACGGCGAAGACGGGCAAGCGGGTGACCGTGGACGACCCGTGGGGCTGGGGCCGCTCGCTGGAGTGGGCGACCAGTTGCCCGCCGCCGCGGCATAACTTCAACTCGCTGCCGCGGGTGCGCTCCGAGTCCCCGGCCTTCGACCTGCACCACCCCGAGGTGGCGCTGCGGGAGATCGAACTCGGCGAGCGCGGCCACGGCGCGAAGAAGGCGCTGGCGCGCGAGCGCACGGCGGAGAAGGGCGAGTGACGGCATGAAGCTCACCGGGCGGATGTTCCTGATCCTGGCGATCTTCTTCTTCATCGATGTGCCGGTCTACTGGTGGCTCTCGCACGACCCGACGGGTACCGCGGCGCTGACCATGGCCACCGGCTTGGCCGGGATGATCTACTTCTACCTCGCTTTCACGGTGCGGCGGATCGGCCCGGGTCCGGAGGACCGGGACGACGCGGAGCCGCACGAGGGCGCGGGGGAGCAGGGCTTCTTCTCCCCGCACAGCTGGTGGCCGTTCGTCCTCGCGGCCGGCGGCGCGGCGCTGTTCACCGGGATCGCGGTCGGGTTCTGGCTGTGCTACTTCGCGGCCCCGTTCTTCGCTTACGGCGTGTACGGGCTCGTGTTCGAGTACTACCGGGGCGAGAACAAGCACTACTGATCCAGGGCCACTGAGCGGCCGCGGCGCCGAATCCTGAGTCCAGGCTGAAAGCCAGGTCAGAGGCCGATCGCGGCAAGGTAGTGGGTCTGTAACAACTCTGCGTGAGGGCCGGTGTGGATCTTCCACACCGGCCCTCGCTCACTATGCTGGCGCGCAGGCGGGTAGCCAGCGCGGGTACGTTGTAGGTGACGCGGCTGGCACGGCGGTTGACGGCGTGAGCCAGGGGAGTAGCAGCGCAATGGTGGATGGGGTCGGCCCCGGCATACCCGCAGGCGGCGAAGGCGCGGACGGCGTGAACGACGCAGAGGCGGCGGCTAATCGCGCGCCGGATGACGAAGCGCGGCGCGAGCCGCGGCAGCGCCAGGATTCGTGGTCCCCCGATGACGGGCAGGCCGCGGCTGCGGCCGACGCGCCTACTGCGGCGTTGCCGTCGGCTTCGGCAGACCAGCCCTCAGCAGACCAGCCCGCACCGGTTGCTCCGAGCATCGACCCCGGCGCTGAGACTGCCGTCATCCGGCACGTCCCGGTGCTCCCGCCCTCCGTCTACGCTGCCGAAAGCGGCCCCGGCTACGCGGCCGGTGGCGACGCTCCGTACACCGCCGACGGCAACGCCCCGGCCAACGGCACCAGCAATGACAACGCGGCCGGTCCCGGCAGCGTGTTCTCCCGACTGCCGCGCCGCGGGGTCATCGCCGCCGGCGGCGTTCTGGCTCTCGCCGCGATCGGCGGCGTGGCTGCCGCGGTCACCGGCGGATCAGGCGGCGGCAGCAAGAACAACGGCGCCGGAACGGGCGGCGGCACCGGCGGCGCAGGCGTCGGCGGCGGCTCCAGCCCGTCCCCCTCGCCGACTTACCCCGTCCCCGCCTTCTCCACGGTGCCGGCCAACGGCGCCGCGAACGTCGACCCGTCCAAAGCGGTCACCGTCTCCGTCGCGAACGGAACCATCACGTCCGTCCAGCTCTCTGGCGGCCAGGAGACCAGCGGCACCCTCTCCGACGACAAGTCCAGCTGGACCTCGAACGGCGTGCTCAAGCTCGACACCGCGTACCAGGTGCAGATCCAGGCCGCGGACAAGGGCGGAAAGACCGTCAGCAAGTCCATCTCCTTCACCACCCTCAAGCCGAGCGCGACGATAGGCGTGCTGGAGATGTGGCCCGGCAGCGACGTGAGCGTCGGCGTCGGGCAGCCGATCCGCGTGCAATTCACCAACTACGTGCCTAGCTCATACCGCGCCGACGTCGAGAAGGCGTGCGTCGTCACCACGAACCCGCCGGTCGCCGGGGCCTGGAACTGGGTCGACTCGGACACCATGGACTGGCGGCCGCAGGACTACTGGAAGACCGGCACGCAGGTCTCCGCCGCACTCAACCTCTCCGGGGTGCGCGCCGGAACGCATCAGTACTTCGTGAAGAACCACTCGCTGAACTTCACCATCCGCGACACCGATCTGCGCCTGATCGTGGACACCAAGGCGTTCAAGGCCACGGCGTACCAGAACGGCCAGGTGATCCGGACCTTCCCGATCGACACCGGCACGAACGACCCGCGCTTCGTGACCTGGAGCGGAACGCTGGCCGTGCTCGGCAAGGGCAACCCGGTCGAGATGAAGGGTGACTACGGCAACGGGGACAAGTACGACGAATTCGTCAACTGGGCCACCCAGATCACGTACACGGGTACCTACGTGCACGCCGCTCCCTGGGACGGCCAGATCGGGCAGGTCAACTCCTCGCACGGCTGCATTCACGCCAGAACCTCCGACGCGACCTGGTTCTACAACATCTCGCACGTCGGCGACGTCGTTCAGGTCACCGGGACCGGCAAGACCGTGTCGACGACGAACGGCTTCGGCGACTGGACCCTCAGCTGGACCAAGTGGCTGTCCGGCTCGGCCTACGGCGCGACGCTCGGAGGCAAGCCGGTCTCCGGTTAGCCGTGAACATCACCCTCCGGTCCTGTAGCGCCACTGCCGGTTCCTGGTTACCGTTCGGTACAGGGGAGCGACGGCGCCAACCGGAAGCAGGAGCGTCTGGAATGGGTACGTGGCAGGTCGGACCGTTCGACAACGACGACGCGATGGACTACTTCGACGAGGTTGAGGAGACCCCTGACGCCGAGGTCCCGCCCAAGCTGCGCGAGACCCTGGTCGCGGTGGTCGAGCGCCCGGGACAGATAGAACTGGCTGAAGGGCACGTCGCGGTCGCCGCGGCCTGCCTCGTCGCGGCCGGCCGCTCCCGCGCCGCCGCCACCGGCAACTCCTCAGTGGACGCCTGGCTCAGCACACACCGCCCGGCCGTCACCGCCGAGGACCAGCGCGTCGCCCTCGCCGCGCTCGACCGGGTCACCGGTCCGGACAGCGAGTGGATGGCGCTGTGGTCAAGCTCGCCATCCGGCGCCGCCGTCGAGCAACGCATCGCCTCCCTGCGCCAGATTTTGAATGCGTAGAGCCTGAATGCGTAGAGCCTCAACGTATAAATCGCATATACAGCTCACGCGCCATCAGTCGTCCACCTCACGGTGTCTGATGGCGCGTGAGCTGCGTGCATTCCTGCGGCTCTCGCCGCCAGCCGTCTAGCTGAGCTGTCTAGCTAAGCGCCGTGCGACTGGTTGCCTCGATCCAGCGGTCCAGGGTTGCCTGAGCGGCGCCGGAGTCGAGCGCCTCATTGGCGCGGGCGACGCCAGACGCCATCCGCTCGGTCAGCGAGGGCAGTGCACCGCGCGCGACGTCGAGCCCGTCGAGAGCGGCGAGCGTCGCGCCCGCGCTGAGCAGCACCGCGTCGCGGATCGGGCCGCGCTCGCCAGATAGCAGCTTGCGGACCACGGCGGCGTTGTACTGGGCGTCCGCGCCGCGCAGCGCCTCGATCGGCGCGTATTCGATGCCTACATCGCGCGGATCGAACTGAGCCTCGGTCACCTCGCCGCCGTGCGCGATCCAGACCGACGAGGTCGTGGTCACGGTCAGCTCGTCGAGGCCGTCGTCGCCGCGGAAGACCAGCGCCGAGTTGCCACGCTTCGCCAGCACGCCCGCGACGATCGGGGCCATCCGCCGGTCCGCGACGCCGATCGCCTGCGCCTTCGGCCGGGCTGGGTTGGTCAGCGGGCCGAGCATGTTGAACGCGGTCTGCACGCCCAGCTCGCTGCGGGTCGGCCCCGCGTGGCGTAGTGCCGGGTGGAAAACCGGGGCGAAGCAGAACGTGATGCCCGCCTCTTGGGCCACCTCGGCGACCCGCGAGATCGGCAGATCCAGACGCAGACCCAGCGCTTCCAGCACATCCGCCGCGCCCGATGATGAGGACGCCGCACGATTGCCGTGCTTGACCACGCGCGCACCCGCACCCGCCGCGACGATCGCGGACATCGTGGAAATGTTCACCGTGCGCGCCATGTCGCCGCCGGTGCCCACCACGTCCACGATCGGACCGGGTACGTCAAGGGTCTGCGCGTGGCCGTACATCGTCGCGACGAGGCCCTCGACCTCTTCGACCGTCTCGCCCTTCGTGCGCAGCGCGATCGCGAAACCGGCGATCTGCGCGCTGGTGGCGTCGCCGTTCATGATCTCGTGCATCGCCCACTTGGCCGCCGCGGCGGACAGCGCCTCGCCGCGCACCAGGGTTCGAAGTACCGAGGGCCAGGTGTGCGTGCCCTCCGCCGCGTTGACCGCCGATGACGACGTCATGATCTGGCCCTCCTCCCGCGCCTTGCCCGTGCGGTCAGCAGTCCCCGACCGTCGCGCTCAGGCTACCCGCGGACGCAACAGGGCGGCGGCGACATCCGCCAGCCGGACCGGGTCGATCGGGTGCGGCACGATCGCGTCCGCGCGGGCCCAGGTGGCCAGCCAGCCGTCCTGCGCGCGGCCGGTGAGCACCAGCAGCGGCGGGCACTGGAAGATCTCGTCCTTGAGCTGCCTGGCGATGCCGATACCGCCGGCCGGCACGGCCTCGCCGTCCAGGATGGCCAGGTCGATGCGGCCCGCGCCCTTCGCGATGCCGTCCATCGCCTCGATCACGGCCGGCTCGGTCGCCACTTCGCGCACGCGCACCGCGGGCAGGTCGGGAGCGGGCTTCGTGCCGAGAGCCGCACGCACCGCGGCGCGCACGTTCGCGTCGTCGCTGTAGACGAGGACGGTCAGACTGACGGGGGGCGCCGGGGCGCCGACCGCGTGATCGACGGTCGACTGGCTGGACATGAGCCACTCCCTCGTGACATATCGCGCTTGTGACGTAACCGCTGTGCCGAAGCCGATCGTAGTGGCAGGGCCAGGCGGTGTGAATCGAGGGCCCGGTAGGGGCGAGTCGACCGACGGCGGCGTTGGCCCGGGCGTCGCGCGGTTGCGCATTAACGATTGGATTACGAGGCGAGAATACGGACGGACATTGCATAACCGGACGTCCGATCGGCTCCGCACCCCTTGCCCGCGCCACGAATCGAGCCCAATGTCCGATTCGACCAGGGGCGACTACTCCATTCTGACGTAACCTCACCCCGCTGAACCGGTAACCAGGACCCCCTGCGTCAGGCCGATCGGGGCAGGGACCATAATGGCCGCCGTGGCGACAGCAACAGCAACCCAAGCCGCACCCGCGCCCCGGGTGCCCAACCGGCCCAACCTGGTCAGCGTCGGGACGATCGTCTGGCTGGCCTCCGAGCTGATGTTCTTCGCGGCGTTGTTCGCGATCTACTTCACGCTTCGCTCGGTGGTGGGCGACGGCGGACTGGACGGATTCAAGGCGAGCGCGGCGCACCTGAACGTGCCGCTGTCCGCGGTGAACACCTTCATCCTCCTGATGTCCTCGCTACCCTGCCAGCTTGGGGTGTTCGCCGCGGAGAGGCACCAGGTCGCCCGGACCGGATCGCTGCTCAACTTGAGGCGATACGGCATGCGGGAGTGGTACGCCCTGGCCTTCGTCATGGGCGCCATCTTCATCTCGCTGCAGGTGTACGAGTACTCCTCCCTGATCAAGGACGGGCATCCGATCTCGGAGAACGCCTGGACCAGCGCCTTCTACCTGGCCACCGGATTCCACGGGCTGCACGTGACCGGAGGTCTGTTCGCCTTCCTCATGGTGATGGGGCGCACGTACAAGGCCCGGAGATTCAGCCATGATCAGGAAGTCGCCGCGATCGTCGTGTCCTACTACTGGCACTTCGTCGACGTCGTGTGGATCGGCCTGTTCAGCGTCATCTATGTGATCAAGTAACCAACGGACGCAAGCCTGATGAGGGAACCCAAGTCGTGAAATCGCTCTCCACGCGGCGACGCCACCCACTGGCAGCGTTCGTCGTCCTGGCGCTCGGGCTGGCCTTCGCCGGCGCGCTGTTCGCCGCTTTCGTCTCTCCCTCCGCGAGCGCGGACACCGGGGAGAGCGCGGCGCAGCAGATCGCCAACGGCAAGGCGCTGTACACGTCGTCCTGCTCAAGCTGCCATGGAAAGGCCGCCGAGGGCACCAACCTCGGCCCGTCGCTGATCGGCGTCGGCTCGGCCTCCGTCGACTTCCAGGTCTCTACCGGGCGGATGCCGGCCAAACAGCTCGGCGCGCAGGTCGAGGCCAAGCCGAACATCTTCAGCACGCAGCAGATCCAGGACATGGCGGCGTTCATCCAGTCGCTTGGCGGCGGCCCGCAGATCCCGGCCCCCAACGAGTTCGCCTTCGACCAGAACGCGGTGGCGCTCGGCGGCCAGCTGTTCCGGCAGACCTGCTCGCAGTGCCACAACTTCGCCGGCCAGGGCGGCGCGCTGACCGACGGCAAGTTCGCGCCGAAGATCACCGGCACCACGCCGCAGCAGATCTACGAGGCCATGCTGACCGGCCCGCAGAACATGCCGGTGTTCAACGACAAGGTGATTCCGCCGGCCGAGAAGAAGGCGATCATCTCCTACCTGATCTCCAGCCGTAACGAGCCGAACTACGGCGGCGCGGGTCTCGGGCGGCTCGGGCCGGTTTCCGAGGGCCTGTTCATCTGGACCATCGGGCTGATCGCGCTGCTGCTGTGCGCGGTCTGGATCGCGGCGCACACCACGAAGGCCTCCGCGCAGAAGGTCGCCAAGGCGGCCGCGGGCAAGGCGGGGAAGTGATCGAGAGCGATGACTGCTGAAGAGACGAATCACCCGAACCTGACGGAGCTCGGTTACGACGAGCACAGTCCCGTCCGGTTGGATGAGCACGCTGACGGCCACGGCCACGAGGTGGCGCTGCCGCAGGACCCGTTCGCCGACCCCGGCCTCGAGCCGCACCGGCCGCGCGCCTCGGACATCGACGAGACGGTCGCCAGGCGTAAGGAGCGCCAGGTCGCCGGCCTGTTCGCGCTCTCCGCGCTGTGCACCATCGGCGTGATGGTCGCCTACACCGAGGTGCCCAGGACCGCGGTGGTGAACTTCTTCCCGATCGGTGCGGTCTCCGCGTCGAACTTCGCCCTCGGCCTGCTGCTGGGCATCGCGCTGTTCGCGCTGGGCGCCGGGGCCGTCTACTGGGCCAGGACCCTGATGACGGACGTGGAGTTCCCCCAGGAACGCCACCCGCTCGAGTCGGACACCGAGACCAAGGCGCAGGCCGCGGCCGAGTTCCGCCAGGGCGTCGAGGACTCCGGCATCAAGCGCCGGCCGCTGATCCGGCGCACCCTGCTCGGCGCGCTCGCGGTGTTGCCGCTGCCCGCGCTGTGGATGCTGCGCGACCTCGGCCCGCTGCCCGGCGACTCGCTGCGCAGCACCGCGTGGAAGCCCAACGAGCGGATCATCAACGACATGACGGTGTCGCTCGACGGCACCACCGGCCGGGGCATCAAGCCGGAGGACATCACCATCGGCTCGCTGGTGCAGGGCCGGCCCGAGGCCGCGCTGAGCGCCGGCGAGGACCTCAACAACCTGATGGCCAAGTCGGCGATCCTGCTGGTGCGCATGGACCCGGCGGACATCAAGTCGCAGAAGGAGCGTGACTGGGGCTACCAGGGCATCGTCGCGTTCTCGAAGATCTGCACACACGTCGGGTGCCCGGTGTCGCTGTACGAGCAGCAGACGCATCACATGCTCTGCCCGTGCCACCAGTCCACGTTCGACCTGTCCGAGGACGGCAAGGTGATCTTCGGTCCGGCGGCCCGCTCGCTGCCGCAGCTGCCGATCACCGTAGACGCCGACGGCTACCTGGTCGCCAAGAGCGACTTCGACCAGCCGGTCGGCCCGAGCTTCTGGGAGCGCGGATGACCGCCACCACCCCGCACTCGGCCGATTTCGCCGACGGCGTGGCGCCGACCACGCTCGGCGGCAAGGCCGCGGACTATCTGGACCAGCGACTCGGCATCGCCGGAGCGGCGAAGAAGCAGCTGCGCAAGATCTTCCCGGACCACTGGTCCTTCATGCTGGGCGAGATCGCGCTCTACAGCTTCATCGTGCTGCTGCTCTCCGGGATCTTCCTGACCCTGTTCTTCACTCCGTCGATGAACGAAGTGACGTACAACGGGTCTTACACCCCGCTCGACGGCATCAGGATGTCCGAGGCGTACGCCTCGACGGTGGACATCTCGTTCGACGTGCGCGGTGGCCTGCTGATGCGGCAGATCCACCACTGGGCCGCGCTGGTGTTCGTGATGGCGATCACCGTGCACATGCTGCGCATCTTCTTCACCGGCGCGTTCCGCAAGCCGCGCGAGCTGAACTGGATCATCGGCTTCGGCCTGTTCGTGATGGCGCTGCTTGAGGGCTTCTGCGGCTACTCGCTGCCGGACGACCTGCTCTCCGGCACCGGCCTGCGCATCGCCGAGGGCGTCGTGCTCTCGATCCCGATCGTCGGCACCTACGTCTCGTTCTTCCTGTTCGGCGGCGAGTTCCCGGGGCACGACCTGGTGCCGCGGCTGTTCACCATCCACATCCTGCTGGTGCCGGGCCTGATCCTGGCGCTGATCACGGTGCACCTGATCCTGGTCTTCTACCAGAAGCACACCCAGTGGGCCGGTCCAGGGCGCAACAACGAGAACGTGGTCGGCCTGCCGCTGCTGCCGGTGTACACCGCGAAGGCGGGCGGGTTCTTCTTCCTGGTCTTCGGCATCATCTCGCTGCTGGCCGGGCTGGTCTCGATCAACCCGATCTGGACCTACGGGCCCTATGTGCCGAACGAGATCACCGCGGGATCTCAGCCCGACTGGTACATCGGGTTCCTCGAAGGCGCGTTGCGCATGATGCCCAACGTGGAGTTCAACTTCCTCGGGCATACGCTCTCGCTCAACGTGCTCGTCCCATCGTTGATCGTGCCGGGCATCCTGTTCACGGGATTGGCCGTGTACCCGTTCATCGAGGCCTGGGTCACCGGGGACAAGCGTGAGCACCACATCCTGGACCGGCCGCGCAACATGCCGACTCGTACCGCGATCGGCGTGGCGGGCTGCACCTTCTACGGCGTGCTGTGGTTCGTCGGCGGAAACGACCTGATCGCGACGCACTTCCACCTGTCGCTCGAGTGGATCACCTGGGCTGGGCGGGTGCTGATCTTCGCCGGCCCGGTGTTCGGCTTCTGGATCACCCGGCGCATCTGCTTCGGCCTGCAGCGCGCGGACCGGGACAAGGTGCTGCACGGCCGCGAGGCGGGCATCATCATCCGCTCCCCGGAGGGCGAGTTCTCCGAGGTGCACGCCCCGATCTCGGACGGCGACCGGTACAAGCTGACCGCGCACGACGTGCACCGGCCGCTGAGCATCGCGCAGACCGCGGACTCCAACGGCGTGCCCGCGCCGAAGCTGCGCCGGGCGAAGCTGCGTGCGAAGGTCACGCACTGGTACTTCGGCACGCGGATCGAGAAGCCGTCCGTGGAGGAGTACCACGAGTCGATCACCAGCGGCCACCACTGACGGCGACCGCGCCACGCTTCACCACGCAGCCCTCCCGGCTTCCGGCCGGGAGGGCTGCGGTTTGCTGCCTGCCTGCTGCGTGACCCCTGCTCGTCACTCGAAGCCGAGCGCGAAGGCCGCCTCCAGATCGTGCGAGGAGTAGGCACGGAAGGCGATGTGCGTCTCGGTGCGCACGATGCCCGCGACCTTGTTCAGCCGCCCGGGAATCACCTCGGCCAGGTCATCGTGGTGCCGCACCCGCACGATGGCGATCAGATTCCACTCGCCGGTCACCGAGTACGCCTCGCTGACGCCCTCGATGCCCGAGACCTCCTGCGCGATCTCGGGGATCCGATCGACTTCCGTCTTGATCATGACAATCGCTGTGACCATGCCGCCAGCCTAAGGGCCGCCACCCTAAAGCCGTAGGGATCCGATGGGCCGCGCGGACCCCAGCCCGGTGGCGCGGTGGCCCGCATGCGTTGCCAGTCCGGGGGCGGCGCCGACGGAGGTGGCGGCCCGGCTCGTCTGCGCCCGGCCACCGCCATCGTGTAGAGGAATCCGGCGACGAATCCCGCGACGTGCGCCACATACGCCACCGTCGTGTCCGTCGGCACGCCGATCAGGTGCTGGATGGAGGGCAGCTGCAACACGAACCACGAGCCGAGTACCAGCCAGGCCGGGAAACGCAGCGGGATGAAGAAGAGGAAGGGCACCAGGCTGGTGACTTTCGCCTTCGGGAACAGGTAGAGATAAGAGCCCAACGCCGCGGCGATCGCACCTGACGCGCCGACAAGAGGCGTTACCGCGTTCGGGTTGAGAAGCGCGAAGGCGTACGTCGCGATATAGCCGCCGACCAGATAGAACAACAGGAAGTGGAATCGGCCGAGCCGATCTTCGACGTTGTTGCCGAAGACGTACAGGAACAGCATGTTCCCGAGCAGGTGCAGCCATCCGGCGTGAATGAACATCGCGGTGAGCACCGACTCGAACGGCGCCTTGTGCGGCAGCGCGCCGAAAACGCAGACCGCCGGGCCGGCGTTCGTGCTCACCGCGATCTTCGGCTCCTGCGCCGGTGCGAGCTGCTGATTGTGGATCAGCTCGTACGGGATCGCGCCATGCTCGACGAAGTAGCGCTGCTGCACGCAGGCCTGGCTCGGCGAGGGGCTGCCGACCACGGAGGCGCTCGGACCGACCAGGAACACCACGAAGTTCAGCGCGATCAGCGTGTAGGTGACATAGGCGGTCCGGCGCACCGGATTCTTGTCGTGAATCGGGATCACCACGCCCCAGAGTCTGCCCAATTTTCCGGCTTTGAAGGCGGTTTTCCGCGCCGGGAGTACACGCGGCGCGCGCGGGGGCGCGTGACGAAGCCCGCGTCTGGGAATCCACCCTCTACCCTTGAAATATGAGAGGAGCTGACGTGGACGGCGAGGAGCGGGAGGCGCGGACCCCCGGCGCCGCCGGGCCGCCGTCCCCGAACTCCTCGGACGCCGAGCCGGCTGACCGCTCCGACGTGCAGGAAGCCGCAGCGGCGCTGGATGAGCCCGCGGCTTCGGACGCCCCGGATGCTCCGGCTGACCCGCCGGCCGAGCGACTCTCCGCGCCGCTGAGCGAAGCGGTGCGCCAGCGGGTCGTCTCGCTGGCCTCGGAAACCGCCGGGCTGCTGCCCCTCATGCAACTGCCGACGGCACTTCGCCCGTTCGCGCGGTTCGCCCCGCCGAAGCGAGCGAAGCTGGCGGCCACGCCGCTGGCCGCGGCCGTGGAGACCGACGCCGTGTTCCGCGGGCGAATCGCCGATCGGGTCCGCGACGCCTTCCCGGAGGTGGTCGAGGCGTTCCACGCTGGGGTGCTGCCTGCCGCCGCCGACCCACGCGACGTCGCCGCCCTCGCCTACCTGGTGCGCCCGGCCGGCTGGCCGGGCATCGTCGAGGAGGCCGAGCTGGCGGCCCGCGCCGCCGAGCGAGCCGTCGCGGACGAGCACCTCGGTGACGAGGTGGCGCGACTCAAGGCAGAGATCGACGCGTTACGTGATGCGGCCAAGGCCGATATCGAGCGCCTTAAGGCAGAGATCGTCGCGGAACGCCGCGAGGGCGACTCGCTACGCCGCCGCAACCGGCAGCTGGAAGCCGACATGCGGCGCGCGCAGGCCGAGGCGCGCCGGGCGCAGGCCGAGGTTCAGGAGGCGCGCACCGAGGCCGCTGGAGCCGTCTCACAGGCCGACAGCGAGCTGCGCCGGGTCAGGGCACGGCTCACCGACGCCGAGGCCGCTCTGGAGGCCGCACGGCGCAGCGTGCGCGAGAACCGCAGCGCGGGTGAGGTCAGGCTGCGGCTGCTTCTGGAGACGATCTCCGAGGCCGCTACCGGCCTGCGCCGCGAACTCGCGCTCTCGCCGACCGAGCAACGCCCGGCCGACACCGTGGACGCGCTGCGCCCGGTCGCGCCCGGAACGGGCGATATCCAGGGCAAGGCCCGATCGCAGGACGACCCTGCCGTTCTCGACCAACTGCTCGCCTTGCCGCGCGCTCACATGGTCATCGATGGCTACAACGTCACGAAGACGGCCTATCCGACCCTCTCGCTGCATGAACAGCGGGTCCGGTTGCTGCGCGGTCTCGGATCGATGGCGGCGCGCACCGGAGCCGAGATCACCTGCGTGTTCGACGGTGCGGAACTCGGCGGTCCGGTGCCGGTGCCGCAGCACAAGGGCGTGCGGGTGCTGTTCTCGCATCCTGGTGAGATCGCCGACGAGCTCATCCGCCGGCTGGTGGCCGCCGAGCCACAGGGCCGGCCGCTGATCGTCGTCTCATCAGACCGCGAGGTGGCCGACGGCGTCCGCCGTTCGGGCGCACGTCCAGTACCTTCGGCGATGCTGGTGCGGGCGCTCGCCCGCGGCTGACGCGCCATTAGATCGCAGCGCCCGTCAGATCCCAGCGGTTCGGCCTGTTCCGGCGGACGTGCCGGCCGGCATTCGGGCGCTGTCCCGACCATGGCGTACTGATCTGAACGAGTGACAGATCATTGCCCTGAGAGTCACCGGCTCGCTACGTTGCGCATTCGGCCCGCCGAATCGGGGGCGGCCAGAGCGACAGCTCTCTTGGCGGGCGGGCCGCCGCAGCCGAGCGAGAGGAGTGACGCCGATCGTGGCGTCCCACAGACGCGTACGCTGCCGCCCGGGCTTGGTGCGCGCCACCGGACTGGTGGCCGCCACCGTCGCCGCGGCCGGCCTGGTGCCTGCCGTCGGACACGCCGAGCCGGCTCCAGGTCCCGGCGCCAACGACCCCTCCACCGGTCCCGAGGCCGTCAAGCAAGAAGTCGCACAGCTCTATCAGCAGGCTGAGGCGGACACGCAGGCGTACGACGCCACGGAGGAACGCATCGCCCGACTCCAAGCCGCGGTCGCAAACTCCGGAGCGCATACCGCACAGCTGCGCGCACAACTCGCCGCAGCTAGTGGCAGTCTCGGACGCCTCGCGGCAGCGCAGTACCGCACCGCCGGCGTGAATCCGTCGATCGCGCTGGTCTTCTCCGCGCATCCGGACAGCTACCTCGCACGCGCGGACATGACGGACCGCGTGGCCGACGTCGATCACGAGCGCGTCGTCACCGCGTTACGGGCACAGCAGGCGCTCGATCAGCTCGACCGCGAATCCGCCACCGACCTCGCCGACCTGCGCAGCGCGCAGACGCAACTGGCCGTGCACCGCGCCGATATCGAGACCAAGCTCGCCGCCGCCCGCGACCGGCTCGACGCCCTCGGCTCGGCCGACCGTAACCGCGTGGCCGCCGCGCTCGCGGCCGGCGGCGGCTTCGGCTACGGCGCGCCGGGCGCAGGTATGCCTGGGGACGGCCTCGGCGCGAAGGCCAAAGCCGCGGCCCCCTCGCTCAGCTCGCTGGTCTCCGCGATCGCCGCGTCGGCCGACTCCGCTGCGGCTCCCGCCGCTCCCGGTGCTGCCACGACTGGCGCGACACCCGCGATCCCCGCGCCCGACGTCAGCCGCGCGATCACAGCGGTCTCGGCTGCCTACTCGGAACTCGGAAAGCCGTACGTGTGGGGCGCGACCGGTCCGGGCGAATTCGACTGCTCGGGCCTCACTCAGCATGCGTGGGCAGCCGCAGGCGTGCAGTTGCCGCGCACCTCGCAGGAGCAGGCGACCATCGGCCCGAGTGTGCCGCTATCCGCGATCAAGCCCGGCGACCTGGTGATCTACTTCTCCGGTCGCACGCACGTTGGCCTCTATGCCGGCGAGGGCATGGTGATCCACGCGCCGCGGCCCGGCTCGGTGGTGCAATTCACCCCGCTCAGCTCCATGCCGATCGACAAGGTGGTCAGGCCCGAGCAGTAGCTCGAGCAGTAGCTTCGGTACGTGTCGGCCTGCTGACTGAGGTGATACGCCCAGCGGCTTCGCTGGCCCGCATGGATGCCGTGAGACGGTGCGATCAGCCGTCCGTGCATGAAGGTCAATGGTCTATGGCCCAGTCTGGCCAGCTCGGCCACCCGGCTGGCTGTGCATCGAATCGCTGCGGCTCAGACATGATTCGCCTGATCAGGCGGGATGGCCCGGCAGCGCGGGAATACGCGAGTGACTGCCGGCAGGACACTGATCCGGTCCCCGTCGTCGCCGGTGTCGTAGGTGCTGGCCTCGTCGCGGTTTGGCGGCCCGTCATGTGCCTCGGTGCTTCCGATCTGAGATCGTTGCGGCATGCCGCGCACCCTCGTCGTCACGAACGACTATCCCCCGCGACCCGGCGGTATCCAGGAGTTCGTTCAGGCCATGGTCGACGGGTTCACCCCATCGGACGTAGTGGTGTACGCGTCCACATGGCGGGGAAAGGCCGCCGAATGCCGCGCTTACGACGCGGAGCGGCCGTATCTGACGGTGCGTGAGGACACATCTGTGCTCCTGCCCGAGCCGCGCCGCACCCGACGCGCGTGCGAGATCGCGCGCGCGGAAGGCTGCGAGACCGTCTGGTTCGGCGCGGCGGCACCGCTCGGATTGATGGCTCCGGCGTTGCGCCGTTCGGGCGTCACTCGCCTCGTCGCGACCACGCACGGCCACGAGACGGGCTGGGCCCAGCTCCCGGGCGCGCGTTCGCTGTTGCGCCGAATCGGGGACGGCGTGGATGTCGTCACGTACCTGAGCGAGTACCAGCGCACCCGCATCGGTGCGGTATTCAGTCCGGAGGCGGCACAGCGGATGGCGCAGCTGTCGCCAGGCGTAGACACGGAGCGTTTCAGGCCTGAGCTACGTACCGCACCCGAGGTCACGGAGCTGCGAAAGCGTTACGGACTGACGGACCGTCCGGTTGCCGTGTGCGTTTCCCGGCTGGTGCCGCGTAAGGGGCAGGACACGCTCATCCGCGCCTGGCCAGCGGTCAAGAAGGCAGTACCTGACGCCGTGCTGCTGATCGGCAGCGGCGGCCCGTACCGCAAGGACCTCGAACGCATCGCGCGCGAGGAAGGCGTCGAGCGCGACGTCGTGTTCACCGGCAGACTGCCGTGGGCGGATCTGCCGCTCTACTTCGCGCTCGGCGACGTGTTCGCGATGCCGTGCCGCACACGCCGCGCGGGGCTCGACGTCGAAGGCCTGGGCATCGTCTACCTGGAAGCCTCGGCCACTGGCCTGCCGGTCGTGGCCGGCGACTCCGGCGGCGCGCCCGACGCGGTGATCGAAGGCGAGACTGGCTACGTCGTCCCCGGCCGCGAGGTGGATCAGACCGCGCGCCGGGTTGCGCAACTGCTCGGCGACCCGACGCTGTCTGCGAAACTCGGTACCGCGGGCCGGGCCTGGGTCGAGCGGCGCTGGCAGTGGTCAACGATCCGCGAGCGGTTCGACGCCCTGCTCAATCCGCGCTAAACGCACCGGCCTCTGCCTTAACTCAGGCAGAGGCCGGTGCGCAGCCATCGGCTGCGGAGCTAGCGCTTACTTGGCATAAAGCTTCTCGATCT
The DNA here is from genome assembly GCF_035605935.1 of Actinocrinis sp. Lineage (GTDB taxonomy): Bacteria > Actinomycetota > Actinomycetes > Streptomycetales > Catenulisporaceae > Actinocrinis. The sequence goes on from NZ_DATNGK010000098.1 coordinate 15,609, forward strand.
CGCCCGCGTACTCCTGGGCGACGACGTTGCGCTTGATCTTCATCGACGGGGTAATCTGACCGCCCTCGATCGTCCACTCGACCGGCAGCACCGCGAACTTGCGGATGCTCTCCGCCTTCGAGACCGCCTGGTTCGCCGCGGCGACCGCCTCCTCGATCTCGTGCAGCACCGCCGGGTCCCCGGCCAGCTGCGCGAGCGGCGTGGTCTTGTCCCGTCCGTGCAGTTCGAGCCAGCCGGGCAGCGCCTCGGAGTCGAGGGTCACCAGGGCCGCGATGAACGGCTGCTTGTCGCCGACCACCATGGTCTGGCTGATCAGCGGGTGCGCGTTGAGCCGGTCCTCGAGCACCGCCGGGGCGACGTTCTTGCCGCCTGCGGTGACCAGGATTTCCTTCTTGCGCCCGGTGATGGACAGGTAGCCCTCGTCGTCCAGCTTGCCGAGGTCGCCGGTCTTGAAGAAGCCGTCCTCGGTGAAGACCTCCTTCGTGGCAGCCTCGTTGTTCCAGTAGCCGCGGAAGACCTGCCGGCCCTTGATCTCAATCTCGCCGTCCTCGGCGATGCGGATCGTGGTGCCGGGCAGCGGCGGGCCGACCGTTCCGGCCTTCGCGTTCGGGTATGGGTTAACCGCCACCGCAGGCGCGGTCTCGGTAAGGCCGTAGCCCTCAAGCACGAACAGGCCCACGCCGCGGAAGAAGTGGGTGAGGCGGGCACCGAGCGGGGCGCCGCCGGAGATCGCGGCCTTGGTGCGGCCGCCGAGCGCCGCCCGCAGCTTGCCGTAGACCAGCCGGTCGAACAGCGCGTGCTTGAGGTTGAGGCCGACCGGGACCTTTCCGGCCTCGTGCGCCTCCGACCAGGCGATCGCGGTCTGCGCCGCGGCGTCGAAGATCTTGCCCTTGCCCTCGGAGTGCGCCTTGAGGCTGGCCGAGTTGTAGACCTTCTCGAACACGCGCGGCACCGAGAGGATGAAGGTCGGCTTGAATGAGCCGAGCTCCTCGACCACGTTCTTCACATCGGAGCAGTGCCCGAGCTTGGCCCGCGCGTGGATCGCGCCGATGTGGATGATCCGGGCGAACACGTGCGCCATGGGGAGGAACAGCAGCGTCGAGGCTTCGGCGTCCTCACCCTCACCGCGGAAGACCTTCTCCAGGAAGTTCACCGCGTTGCACGCCTCGAACAGCATGTTGCCGTGCGTCAGGACGCAACCCTTAGGCCGGCCGGTCGTGCCTGAGGTGTAGATGATCGTCGCCACTGACTCCGGGTTCAGCGTCGCGCGGCGTTCGGCAAGCACCGACCCGGGCACTTCGGTACCCGCGGCCGCGAGCAGCGCCAAGGCACCGGAGGGTGCGTCAGTCGAGGACTCGATCTGCCAGACGTGCTTAAGGCCCGCCGCCTGATCGCGTACCGACTCGATGACGGCCGTGTTCTCCGCGGTCTCCGCGAAGGCGGCCACCGCGGCCGAGTCGGACAGGATCCATGCGACCTGCTCAGCCGAGGAGGTCTCATAGATCGGCACCGGCACGCCGCCCGCCTCGAAGATCGCGAAGTCAAGCAGCGACCACTCGTAGCGGGTGCGGGACATGATCGCGACCCGGTCGCCCGCGCTGACGCCGAGCGCCACCAGACCCCGGGCCACCGCGGTGACCTCGTCCAGGAACTCCTGCGCCGTCACATCCCGCCATGCGCCGTCGACCTTGCGGCCAAGCACCGCCTGACCGGGCGCCTCTTCGGCGTTGCGGTGCACGAGGTCGGTGAGGTTGGCACCGGCGGGTACCTCGTACAACGGTTCAACTGTGAACTCGCGCACGCGCGCTCCTCGAAATACGACTACCTATGGTCTGCCGATCATCGGGGGCGGCGAAACAACGTCCCCGGGAACCTGACCCTCGGCGCGTTGTGCTGCCCCCGTGGCTGCTGCCACGGCTTCAGCACCGAAGGTACATCTCATTACCGGTGAGTAGCTAGTGTTTCGGCTTATCCACAGGCGGATCGGCATTCCCTCCTTAGCGCCTCTTTGGCGCGGTACCCTGAACCGAGCGGAGCCGGGGGCATGGCCGGCCGGGGTAGAAAGGCAGGGCGATGGCGGACCGGACCAGAGCCTCCATCCAGATCGGCGCGCCGGCGGCCGACATCATGGCGGTCATCGCGGACCTGCCCGCCTACCCGGAGTGGACCGGCGAGGTCAAGCAGGCCGAGGTGCTCGAGCAAGACCCCGACTCGGGCCGCGCCGCGCGGGTACGCCTCTCTATTGACGCCGGGGCGCTACGCGACCGGCAGGTGCTCGACTACACCTTCGACGGCGACCGGGCCGTGCACTGGACCCTGGTCGAGGGGGACATGCTGCGCTCGCTGGAGGGCTCGTACGTGCTCACGCCCGCGGACGGCGGCGCGATCACCAACGTCGAGTACACCCTCGCCGTGGACGCGAAGATCCCGCTTTTCGGCATGATGAAGACGAAGATCGAGAAGGTCATCATCGACCGCGCGCTGGCCGGGCTGAAGAAGCGCGTCGAAGCCACGGCGCGCTAGCCGGGCGCGACGGAACTACAGACGCGGATCCCAGACGCCCATGGACACCACACCCGCCCACCCCGGGTCGACCCCGAGTGTTTCGGCCCAGCCTGGATTGACGCAGCCTGGATCGACACAGCCTGGATCAGCCCAGCCCGGTCCGGCCGCTGAGCCGGGCCTCGTGACCGCGACCGAACCGCTCGCCCGAGCGACCCGGCTGGTGTTCTGCACCGGCAAGGGCGGCAGCGGCGTGACGACGGTCGCCGCCGCCACCGCCGCGCACGGCGCGCAACGTGGTCTGCGCACCTTGATCCTCTCGCTCGGCGCGCTCGGTCCGGACAACGACGCGGACGACCTTCCGGCGATCCTCGACCACCAAGTCGGTACCGTCCCCACCCAGATCGACGATCTGCTCTACGCCCAGCGCTTCGCGGCTCAACCCGCGTTCGAGGAGTGGTACGGCAAGGCGGCCGCCCGCTTCCGCACCGCCCTTGAAACTTTCGGAGTCTCCGTACCCGACGCGGCTGAGCTCGCCGCCCCGCCCGGCGTGGCCGAACCGCTCGCCCTGCACGAGATCACCACGGCGGTCAGCGGCGGCGCCTGGGACCTGGTCGTGGTCGACGGACCGCCGCTCGGCCCGGCGCTGCGGCTGCTCGCCCTGCCCTCCAGCGCACAGACCTGGCTGCGCCGCGCCAAGCCGGTCGAGGGCCAGGCCGCCCGCGCGCTACGCCCGGTGCTAGCGACCCTCGCCGGGCTGCCGCTGCCGCAGACGGGCCTGGTCGATATGGCCCAGGACGCCGCGACCAGGGCCGCGGCCGCGCACGCGATACTCGCCGACCCGCTCTCCTCCGTGCGCCTCATCGCGACCCCCGACACCGTCCCGATCGCCCGGCTGCGCGCCGCCCGCACCGCGCTGGCCCTCTACGGCCTGCGCCTCGACGGCCTCGTGATCAACCGTCAGATCCTCGAAGCGCCAAGGGACAGCTGGTCACGCGGCTGGGCAGCGGCGCAGCGGATCGCCACCGAGACGCTCACCGAGACCTTCGCCGGAGTGCCGGTCCACGAGATCCCCTATCGGCCCTGCGAACCGCTCGGCCTGGAGGAGTTGGCCGTAGTCGCGGCTGCCGCCTACGGCGCGGGCGACGGACTCGGCCCGGCCGCCGCCCCGCCCGCGCCCGCGCTCGCCGCGAGCGAGGGTGGATACACGCTGGTCGTGCCGCTGCCCGCGGCCGATCGGCGCGGCCTTGGCCTGGTGCGCCGCGGCGACGACCTGATCCTGACCGCGGGCGCCTACCGCAGGACTCTGCCACTCGAGCCGGTGCTTCGCCGCTGCCGCGTGGCCGGCGCGGTGCTGCGTGACCAAGCCCTGAACATCCGTTTCGTCCCCGACCCCGAGCTGTGGCCCCAGTCGGCCGAGCCGGCCGCGGCCTCGCCGCCACCGGCGCAGCCGCCGCAAGACCCGTCCCCCGCAGGAGGCCAGCCGTGACCGAGCAGAGTGACGCCGCCAATCGTCCCGAGGACGACGGCGAAGAGATCCCAGTGGTCGAAGTGACCCCGGCCGAGCGCCGTCCCGCGCCGACCTCCGCCCAGGCCGACTGGACGCGGACTGAGCCGGTACGGGATGATCCGGGGACGCTCGGTGAGGAAGCGCGGCGGCTCTGGGACTCGGTCCGTGAGCAGTTCGTCGACCCTCTCGTGCGTAATTACCCGGAGGCGGCCGGGCATCTCACCACAGCGGGCACGGAGCTCGCGGCAGCGCTGCGCGCGCTGGTCCGCGGCGCCGAGCAGCGGTGGACGAACGGCGGTGAGGAGCGCCCGGATGACGGCCGCGACGGCCCGCAGGACAGCTAAGCCGGGATGGCCGGCGAGCCGGCAGGGTGAAAGGGCTGAGTGAGGGGACCATGGGACTGACGATCGGCGTCGACATCGGCGGCACCAAGATCCTGGCCGGCGTGGTCGACGAGACCGGGACGATCCTGGACCGGGTCAAGATCGCGACGCCGCGGGACTCGGCGCAGACCGCCGCGGCGATCGCGCAGGCCGCCCAGACCGTGCGCAAGGACTACCCGGTCGAGGCGGTCGGGCTCGGCGCGGCCGGGTTCATCAGCGCCGACCGGGCCACTGTGCTGGTCGCCCCGAACATGTCCTGGCACGATGAGCCGCTCAAGGCGCGCATAGAGGCGCTGATCGACCTGCCCGTGGTGGTGGAGAACGACGCGAACGCGGCCGCCTGGGGCGAGGCCCGCTTCGGCGCCGGAGCGGCGCGCCCCAACGTCGTCCTGTACACGATCGGTACCGGCGTCGGCGGCGGCATCGTGCTCAACGGCGAACTTTTTCGCGGCCACTTCGGCATCGGCGCCGAGTTCGGCCACTACCGCGTAGTGCCGGACGGACGGCCGTGTGGCTGCGGCCAGAAGGGCTGCCTTGAGCAGTACGCCTCCGGCAGCGCCCTGACCCGCTTCGTCAAGGAGCGCGCGAAGAACGACCCGGAGCGGGCGCAGGTCCTGCTCAGCGTCGGTGACGGTACGGCTGACGCCATCGAGGGCGTGCATATCACTGAGGCCGCGCGCAAGGGCGACCCGATCGCGCTTGAGGGCTTCGCCGAGATCGGCCGCTGGCTCGGCCAGTCGATGGCCGACCTGGCCTCGATCCTCGACCCCGAGGTCTTCGTGGTGGCCGGCGGGGTGTCCGACGCGGGCGAGATCTTGACCGCGCCGACCCGGGAGCACTACCACTCGGCGCTGGCCGGTACCGGTGACCGCCCGTTCGCGGAAGTGGTGACCGCCACCCTCGGCCCGGACGCCGGTCTGATCGGTGCGGCCGACCTCGCCCGGCACCGCTAAGCGAGCGCGGGCAACACAGCTGACCCGACGTCAGACTGACACGGTGTCAGATCAGAGTCGGGCTTAGTTCAGAGCACCGCGCCGTACGTCGGATCGTCCGGGCCGTCGTCCCCATCCTCCGGGCGATCCTTCAAACGACTGACCAGGTACCCGAAACCCACCACGCCCGCGAGCACGCACAACAACGCGGCCCACTGTGGCGTCTGCCATTGCAGCAGCGTCGCCAGCGCGAGGTACGCGGGGCCGCCTAGACCGGCGAGCCAGGCAGCCTTCGTCGCCATGCCCACCTCGGGCAGCGGCGGCGGGGGAGGGGGCACATAGCCCTCCTCCACGGGCTCTGAGGGCGTGTCCCAGTCTCGCGGACCGGGCGCCGTCCATGTCACTGCGGGAGGAGCTGACGGAGGCTGTTCCTGCCCTGGCCGCGCCGCCGGACGTACCACGCGCGAGGGCGTCGCAGGCGCCGTACCGACGCCGTGGCCTGTTACCGCACCGGTTCCCGGCCCAGACCCATCGACGCCCGAATGAGGGTTCTGCGTACCCGGACTACTCTGGGTGCCGTCACCAAAAGCGCCGTCTCCAGCGTGCGGCTGCGTTTCCAGGCCAGGCAGATTCTCCGCATCGGGCCACCGGCCGGGCTGGTCCGAGGTGCTGGCGTGAAACGCCGCGACCAATTCCGTCCAAACCGCGTCGTCCACCGCTCCCGGCCGATCGCCCTCGCTCGGGCGGTCCATGTCGCCTGTGGTCATCGCGGAGCTCCCGCCTCGAGATTGCCTCGCCTCACGTGTGCGCCTCCACCGGGGCATCGTCCCACGCCGCCCTCGGTTGCGTACAGCCAAACTGGCGACTCTCCGCTCGCGCGCGGCGTACTGTGCCACAGCGGCTGCGACGCAGGTACACTCCGTCTCCCGCAAGGAGACCCGACGCCAGGAGGTGCGGCAGTTCCGTGTTGTACGGCCTGCTGAAGTCGACGCTGCTCGGCCCGGCGCTGCGGCTCGGGTTCCGCCCGCACGCCCGCGGCGTAGAGCACTTCCCGGCCGAAGGGCCGGTGCTGCTGGTGGCTAACCACCAGTCTTTCTCCGATTCCCTGTTCATGCCGCTGGCCGCGCCGAGGCCGGTGAAGTTCCTGGCCAAAGCGGAGTACTTCACCGGACGCGGCGTCAGAGGCCGTCTGTCCGCGGGCTTCTTCCGCGGCGTCGGCTCGATCCCGATCGACCGCTCTGGCGCGGCCGCGGCCGACCCGGCGCTGAGTACCGCGCTGCGACTGCTCGGTGAGGGCGAGGTCGTTGGCATGTACCCGGAGGGCACTCGCTCCCCGGACGGCCGGCTGTACAAGGGCCGCACCGGCGTCGCGCGCATCGCGCTGGCGGCGCGCTGTCCGGTTGTGCCGTGCGCGATCTTCGGCACCGACCGGGTCCAGCCGACCGGGCGCAGAGTCCCCGTTCCCAGCCGTGATCCGCGCGGCCGCGTGCGCGTCGTCTTCGGCACGCCGCTCGACTTCTCCCGCTACACGGGCGCTGACGGCGCGGCCTGGAACGCCCTCGCGGGCACCGACGCGGAGCGCGCGGTACTGCGCGCCGTGACCGACGAGATCATGGTCACGATCGCGCGGATGACCGGGAACGAGTACGTCGATGTCTACGCCTCCACAGTCAAGAAATGACGGCTGAGCCCGGTGCCGGCTTCGGGGAATCAACGTCGCTTTGAGTCAACATCGCATTGAGTCAACATCGCATTGAATCAACGTCGTGTCACGCCGCCGGGTTCAGCGCGATCCGGTGCCCGGTGACGGTGACCTTCGTCTGGAGGTAGCGCAGGTTCGAGGCGGTGACGAAGACCCCGGTCGGCACCTTGTCCCGCACCGTGATGCCGCGCCGCGCCAGCTGCTTGGCCTTGTCCGGGTTGTTCGAAAGCAACCGGATCCGCGGTGCGCCGAGCGCGTGCAGGATCTGCGCGGCCGCGGTGTAGTCGCGGCCGTCAGACGGAAGGCCGAGCGCCTCGTTCGCCTCGTAGGTGTTCAAGCCCTGATCCTGGAGCGCGTAGGCGTCGAGCTTGTTGTACAAGCCGATGCCCCGACCTTCCTGCCGTAGGTAGATCAGATAACCGCCGGCCTTCGAGATCTGCTCGGCGGCATCGCGCAACTGCGGACCGCAGTCGCAGCGGGCCGAGCCGAACACGTCGCCGGTCAGGCACTCGGAGTGCAGCCGCACCAGCGGCACCTGCGCCTCGGTATATCGGCCAAGACCGAGAGCCACATGCTCCTGTCCGTCGACCAGCCCGGCGAAGGTGAACACCTGCGCCTCGGTGCGGAACCCGTCGCCGAACTGCAACGGTATGCGCACGCTGGTGCGCACGGTCGCGGCCGCGAGCGGCATCTCGGCGGACCCCAACGTCGACTGCTCGCTCATCCGTGTCTCCCGTGGCCGGAGGGTGCCCTGCGTTGATCGTTCATACGAGACTCAAGAACGGGTGGGCGGTCCGGGGAAATTCCCGTCGCGGCGACCAAATCCCCGTTGTTCACGCATGCGCCACCGCGTTCACAGACCTGTCACCCGTCCGCGATACGAACCGGGGTAAACCGACTGACGAGTAACCGGTAGGTTTGGTTCCGAGGTCGAACGTCGCACAGCCCTGCCCGAAGCGGCCGGGCGCGGCGGGGCAACGGCGCCCGGTACCCCCACCACGCCTGCGGTGCATGACGCGGACGTGCGGCACGTTAAGCGGCCGCAAAGCGGGGCCACTTACCCTCGAGAAAGACGAGCCGGTGCGGCGGCTCCCACCTCCACAAACGTTGCTGAAGGGATCGAAATGCGCGTCGGAGTCCTGACCGGTGGAGGCGACTGCCCGGGTCTGAACGCCGTCATCCGGGCCGTCGTCCGTAAGGGCACGCAGAAGTACGGCTACGAGTTCGTCGGCTTCCGCGACGGCTGGCGCGGCCCGCTGGAGGGGCTGACCCGCGAGCTGAACGTGAAGGCGGTGCGCGGGATCCTGCCGCGCGGCGGCACCATCCTCGGCTCGTCCCGCACCAACCCGATCAAGGTCGAGGGCGGCGTCGACCGGATCAAGGCCAACCTGGCCGAGCTCGGCGTGGACGCGCTGGTGGCCATCGGCGGCGAGGACACCCTCGGCGTGGCGACCAAGCTCACCGAGGAGGGCGTGCACGTCGTCGGCGTCCCGAAGACCATCGACAACGACCTGAACGCCACCGACTACACCTTCGGCTTCGACACCGCGGTGACCATCGCCACCGAGGCGATCGACCGGCTGCACACCACCGCCGAGTCGCACCACCGGGTGCTGATCGTCGAGGTCATGGGCCGGCACGCGGGCTGGATCGCGATGCACTCCGGCATGGCCGGCGGCGCGAACGTGATCCTCATCCCCGAGGAGAAGTTCGACCTGGACCAGGTGTGCGCCTGGATCGAGTCCCGGTTCAAGAGCGAGTACGCCCCGATCGTCGTGGTCTCCGAGGGCGCGACCCCGCAGGACGGCAACGAGGCGCTGGTCTCCCAGGAGCTCGACGCGTTCGGGCACGTGCGGCTCGGCGGCATCGGCGAGTCCCTGGCCAAGGAGATCGAGAAGCGCACCGGCAAGGAGGCGCGCACCACGGTTCTCGGCCACGTGCAGCGCGGCGGCACCCCGACCCCGCGCGACCGCTGGCTGGCCACCCGCTTCGGCCTGCACGCGATCGACGCGGTGCACGACGGGGACTGGGGCAAGATGGTCGCGCTGCAGGGCGTGGACATCGTGCGCGTCCCGCTGTCCGCGGCGACCACCGAGCTGAAGACCGTGCCGAAGTCCCTCTACGAAGAGGCCAAGGTCCTCTTCGGCTAAGTCTCAACCAGCGGCCGACTCCGTCTCCGCGCCTTTCCGGCGCGCGGGACCGAGTCGGCCGTCGCGTTCTGTGATAGCTGCGATACCTTCAGCCCGATGCCTCCCCGACCGGCGACGCCACAGCCCGCCACCCCGCAGACCGCCCGCGCGATCAACGACCGGGCGGCCCTCACGCTGTTCGCCGCCCGTGGCGCGCTGACCGCCGGGCAGTTGCAGGAGGCCACCGGGCTGGCCCGCCCGACCGTGACGGAACTGCTCGGGCGGCTCGGCAGCGCGGGCCTGATCGAGCAGATCGGCGAGGTCGGCGCGGATCGGCGCGGACCGAACGCCCGGCTGTACGCCCTCTCCGGCCATCGCGTGTGCGTCGCAGGCGTCGACGTGCGCACGGACATCGTCTATCTCACGGTCACCGACTTGGCCGGACACACGGTCGCGGAACGCGCCGCGCCGATCCCGCCTGGCACGCTCACCTCTGCGGCGCTCGACACGGTCACGGCGGTACTTGCGGAGGCCGTGCGCGGGTCGCAGTCCGGTCCGCTGCACTCGGTCAGCATCGGCATGCCCGGCCTGATCAACCCCGTGACCGGGCGAGTGCGCCCGGTGGCGGCCGAGGCGGACTGGCACGCCGAGCTGGCCCAGGCGGTGCGCGACCGCACCGGACTCGACGCGGCCGCGGTCACGCTCGACAACGAGGTCAACCTCGCCGGGATCGCCGAGCACCGGGTGATCGGCGCGTCGGGCATCGACTCCTTCGGCCTGCTCTGGCTCGGCGCGCTGGGCGTCGGCGCGAGCCTGATCCTGGACGGCGTGCTGCGTCGTGGCGCCTCCGGGGGCGCCGGGGAGCTGGGCTTCCTGGCCGTGCCGGGAGCCGGTCCGCAGCTCAGCCCAACCGACTGCACCGGCGGCTTGTACGACCTGGTCAGCCCGGCGGCAGTCGCTCGACTCGCCGAATCCCACGGCCTCGTCGGTCCCAGCCGCCGTCGCACGGCTGCAGTCGGCTCCGCTGATCCGTCCCACGCCGAGCCTCCGTACATCGAGTCCTCCTACACCGTCACCCCGGCCGACTTCGAGCACGCCGGCTTCCGTACCGAGCTCGCGACCCGCATCGCGCTCGGAGCGGCTGCGTTTGCCCTTGTCGTCGACCCGGGAACGGTCGTGCTCACCGGCGACCTTGGCCGCTCCGGGGGCGCGTTGCTGGCGACGGCGGTCGAGGAGCGCCTCGCCGCGGTCTGCCCTGTGCCGACGCGGGTCCGGACGACGGCGGTGCCCGGCAATCCGATTCTCACCGGCGCCGTGGCCACCGCCCTCGACCGTGCCCGCGCCGCGCTGTGGCCCTGAGCAGCAGGCTGCGACTGACCTTCAGAGGATGTTTGGTTCGGTTTTGGGGTCTCACGTCACGGTCGGCGTAGGTGAGATGCCCGGTATGTGGGGGACGAGGCAGCGGATCGGCCAAGCGGCGGGCCTGGCAAGGCGCCGGAGCGTCCTCATACCGGGTTGTCTGTGGACGTTTCGGCAACGCGGCCAGGGTCGTCGATCGGCCGATCCGCCCCCAAAGCCGGACCAAACGCCCTCTCAGTCCGTCAGCAGCCGCGTGATCTCCGTGCGCAGAATCCCGAGCCCGTCCCGGCTGAAGATCGACTCGGCGTGGAACTGCACTCCTCCATAGCGCGGGCCACGCATCGCCACGATCTCCCGCGAGCCGGGCAGCGTCGCGATCTGCAGCCCCGGCACCACGCCTTCGGGAGCGAGCGCGGCGAAGGAGTTGTAGAACCCGACCAGCTCGCGCCGGCCGAACAGGTCCACCTCGACCTGCGTGCCCTGATTCGGTTCGAGCCGCCGGATCAGCTTGAAGCCCATCGCCGCGCACAGCAGCTGATGGCCGAGGCACACGCCGAGCACCGGCTGATCCCGGGCGAACAACCGCTGAATCAGCGTCCTGCCAACGCGTACCTTCGGGAGGTTGAGGTCGCTCGGGTCGCCAGGGCCTGGGCCGAGGATGACGAGGTCGAATCCGTCCAGACCGTCGCATTCCTCATATCCGGCGGTACCGTCGACGGCGGCGAACGCAGTGCGCGTCACGGCCAACCCGAGCGCCCGCAGCTGCACGGTGATCATCGAGGTGAACGCGTCCTCGTTGTCCACGATCAGTACTCTGCGACCAACCAGCTCCGGCGCCACGAACGCGTCCGCTTCGTGCTCCTGCAACCAGAACGGCGCTAGCGCCTCGTTTCGCGCAGCGAGGGTCTCGCGGACCCGCGGGTCATCAGCCCACCGCCGCAGTCCGTCGTTCTCAGCACGGGCCTTCACGCGTCCGCCGAGGCCGGCATCCACCCCGAACGCACGCAGCACGCCCGCGGCCTTCGTCCGGGTCTCACGCACCTCCTCGTACGGGTCGGAGCCGCGAACCAAGGTCGCGCCGACCGGGATTCGCACCGAGCCGTCCGCGGGATCCAGATACGCCACCCGCAGCAGCAGCGAGGCGTCCATCGATTGGCGCCCATGCGAGTCAGCTCCGATCAGCGCGGCCACGCCGGCGTAGTAGCCGCGGCCTTCCGTCTCATGGCGCTGAATCACCCGGAAGGCATTGCGGATCGGCGAACCGGTGGCGGTCGGCGCGAACATCGTCTCGCGCAGCACCTGCCGCACGTCCATATCCGTACGGGCCCTGATGTAGTACTCGGTGTGCGCGAGGTTGCGCATCTCCTTAAGGAACGGACCGGTTACCCGGCCGTGCCCGCCGACCTCGGCGAGCATCTTCAGCTCCTCGTCGACGACCATCGCCAGCTCGTCGCGCTCCTTCGGGTCGGCCAGGAAAGCGAGCACCTGCTCCGCGGTGGCCTCGGCCGGCGGCATGCGCAGCGTTCCGCTGATCGGGTTCATCACCGCTACACCGTCGTGCACCGAGACGTGCCGCTCCGGCGTCGCGCCGACCATGACGAGGTCCCCGGTGTGCACCAGGAACGTCCAGTAAGCCCCGCGCTCCTGCGCCAGCAGCTGCCGGAACGCGCCGAGCGCCGTGGCGGTCACGTCATCGCAGTACCCGACGAAGGTGCGCCGCAGCACGAAGTTCGCGCCCTCGCCGCGCCCGATCTCCTCCTCCAGTACCGCCTTGACCTGTAGCGCATACGCGTCGTCGCAGACATCGAAGTCGCCGTCCCGAATCTGGACCGGCGCCACCTCGGGCAGGTCCGCCACCCCGACCTGCGCGCGCTCCCGCACCAGCAAGGTCATCAGTTGCGCCCCGTCGTCGTGGCAGGCATCGCCTCGCTCGCGCAGTTGGCGATAGGGGACCAGTGCGAGCTGCGGTGCGTCAGGCAGATCGGCGAGCCGCGCGACGCTCCTCACCTCGCCGCGCAGCACCTCGACCCGTTCGCGGCCCTCCCTTCGCAGCAGCGCGAAGGGGGGCGTCAGATCGAGCAGGGCGGTGTCGTCCATGACTTCCGGCCTTTCAGTAAGACCGGCGCCGCTCAGCCGGACCGGGACATCCGCCTGAAAGCAGCGAACCGGCCGCCTGATTGGCGGCCGGTTCGCGAGTCGTGGGAAGCGCGAGTCCTAGAAGTCCGCCAGGAAGGCGGACCACCACTGGTTTGAGCGGTGTAGGACCGTGTGCGTCATGGCGATGACTGTATCAGCCGTGTCACTTGCGCGGCAGCAGGAACGAGGTCGACACGATGATCGCCGCGAGCCCGGCGCAGATCGCCGCCGCCACCGTCATCGCCGTGACGTAGCCGTGCATCGACGGCGCCGAGCCCAGCACGCTGAAGAAGATCGTGCCCAGCACGGTCACGCCGGTCGCGTTACCGAACTGCTGGACCGTGGTCAGCGCCCCGGCTGCCATGCCGGCCTGTGGCGCCGGTATGCGCAGCAGTACCGCGCCGATGATCGACGGCAGCGCGAGCCCGTTGCCGAACCCGACCACGATCATGCCTGGTATCAGCCAAGCCGCCGAGGTGTGATCGCCGCGTATCGCGAGTGTCCCGACCGTCAGCAGCAGCCCGGCCAGGCTTACCGCCGCTCCTATAGTCACCACGCGGCGACCGAAGCGCCGCGCGAGCCAGGAACTGGTGGCGAACGCGAGCCCGAGCGGTGTGAAGGCGAGACCCGCGCGCAGCGGGCTAAGGCCGAGTCCGTTCTGCAGCAGCAGGGTCAGGCAGAGCATGAATCCGGCGAAGAACGTCAGGTAAAGGCCCGCGATGACCATGCCCGCAGCGAAGACCCGCTCCTTGAGCAGTTCCACGTTCAGCACCGGCGCGCCGCCGCCGCGCCCGAGTCGCGCCTCATACCAGAGCACCGAGGCGGCCACGGGTATCGCGGCGCCTAGCGAGATCCAGGTCCACAGTGGCCAGTGCTCCGGCCGCCCCAGCGAGATCGGCACCAGGATGAGCGCCAGCGCCGCGCTGATCCCGACCGCGCCGACCGGGTCAAGCCTGGTCTCGGCGCGCCGCTCGTGCCCCGGCAGCCAGCGCGCGGCCAGCATTGCCGCGGCCAGGCCGATCGGCACGTTGATATAGAAGATCGTCCGCCAGCCCCAGCCGAACAGGTTCGCGTCCAGCAGCACCCCGCCCAGTACCTGCCCGGCGACCGCGCCGACCCCGATCACACCACCGAAGGCGGCCATCGCGCGCGCCCGCTCGTGCGGCGGGAACATCACGTTGATCAACGCCAGCACCTGCGGCACCATCGCGGCGGCCGTCGCGCCCTGCAGAATCCGCGCGGCCACCAGCAGCGCCGGGCTTCCGGCCAGGCCGCACAGCAACGAGGCGGCGGTGAAGGCCAGCATCCCGATCAGGAACAGCCGCCGGTGCCCGAACAGGTCGCCGAGCCGGCCCCCGGTGATCAGGCCGCTGGCATAAGCGAAGCCGTAACCGCCGACCACCAGCTCGATCCCGGACTCGGTGGCGCCCAGGTCGTGTTGCAAGGACGGCGCCGCGACGTTGACGACGAAGTAGTCGAACATCGCCATGAACATCGCCGAAAGCAGCACGGGTAGCGCTTTCCAGCGCCCCGGATCAGGTTCCAGCGGCTTGATCGCCTCGGTGGGACGCACCGGGGCGCTCGAACGCTTCGCGACAGCTGCGACGCCCGACGGCTCGGCGAAACCCGAACCGGAACGCTCAGTGACCAGAGACATGCTTACCCCTCCAGCAATGTTCGATGACATTCGAACAAGCCTCGATCGTACGAGACTCATCGAACTACTGCAAGCGGGTTTCGCACGCCCTCGTAAGATCCCCGGTAATACTCAACACCAAGGAACCGACATGACTTCCGAGAGCTTCCCGACCGGCGACCGCGCCCACGTGCCAGCCCCGGGCCGGTATGCCGAGATGCAATACCGGCGCAGTGGGCGCAGCGGTCTCAAGCTGCCCGCGATCTCGCTCGGCCTGTGGCACAACTTCGGCGACACCAAGCCCCGCGAGACCCAGCGGGCCGTGCTGCGCCGCGCCTTCGACCTCGGCGTCACCCACTTCGACCTGGCCAACAACTACGGCCCGCCCTATGGCAGCGCCGAGGCCAACTTCGGCCGGCTCTTCGCGCAGGACTTCCGCCCGTACCGAGACGAGCTGGTCATCTCCACCAAGGCCGGCTACGACATGTGGCCCGGTCCCTACGGCGACTTCGGCTCGCGCAAGTACCTGCTGGCCTCGCTCGATCAGTCCCTGCGCCGCATGGGCCTGGACTACGTCGACATCTTCTACCATCACCGGCCCGACCCCGAGACGCCGCTCGAAGAGACCATGAGCGCGCTCGACCAGGCGGTGCGCTCCGGAAAGGCCCTCTATGCCGCCGTCTCCAACTACGAGCCGGAGCGCACCCGCGAAGCCGCCGCCATTCTGCGCGACCTCGGCACTGCGCTGCTGATCCACCAGCCGCGCTACTCGATGCTGGGCCGCGACGCCGTCGAGAACGGTCTGCTCGACGCGCTCGAGGATGTCGGCGCTGGCTGCATCTGCTTCTCGCCGCTCGCTCAGGGCATCCTGACCGACCGCTACCTCGGCGGGGTGCCTGAGGGCTCACGCGCCTCGGTCGGTCATTTCCTGCGCCCCGATGCCCTTACCGACGGCTTGATGGACCAGGTCAAGCGCTTGAACGAATTCGCCGCCGGACGTGGCCAGAGCCTTGCGCAGCTTGCGCTCGCCTGGGTGCTGCGCGACCGCCGGATGACCTCCGCGATCATCGGCGCATCCTCCGTCAGCCAGCTGGAGACGAACGTCGCCGCCCTTAACGCCCCCGCGCTCACCCAGGACGAACTGCACCAAATCGAGCGCATTCTCACCGGTGACTCATCTCGCTAACCGAAACACCCCACGCTCCCCGAAGAGCCGTCCCGTAGCCTTGAGGGGTGGATACGAACCGCACCGCGAACGCAGCCGCCGAAAGCTGGCGTGCCCTCCCGGCAAAGCAGCAGCCCCTGTGGCCGGACCCGGCCGCCGTACAGACCGCCGCCGCCGAGCTGCGCTCGTATCCGCCCCTCGTCTTCGCCGGCGAGTGCGATCAGCTCAAGGACCGTCTGGCGCAGGTCGCCCGCGGCGAGGCTTTCGTGCTGCAAGGCGGCGACTGCGCCGAGACCTTCGCGGGCGTGACCGCCGACGCCATCCGCAACAAGCTCAAGACCTTGCTGCAGATGGCCGCGGTGCTCACCTACGCGGGCTCGGTCCCGGTGGTCAAGATCGGTCGCATCGCGGGGCAGTACGGCAAGCCGCGCTCTAAGGACACTGAGACCCGCGACGGGGTGACGCTGCCGGCCTACCGCGGCGACTCGGTCAACGGCTTCGACTTCACCGCCGAGTCCCGCGTGCCCGACCCGTGGCGCATGGTGCGCATGTACCACTCGTCCGCCGCGACGCTGAACCTCGTGCGCGCGTTCACCACCGGCGGCTACGCGGACCTGCATCAGGTGAACGCTTGGAACCGCGACTTCGTGGCCTCGTCCCCCTCCGGGAAGCGGTACGAGCTGTTGGCAGCCGAGATCCAGCGAGCCTTGGACTTCATGCGCGCCTGCGGCATCGACCCCGAAGAGACCCGCACCGTCGAGTTCTTCTCCTCGCACGAGGGCCTGCTGCTCGAATACGAGGCCGCACTCACCCGCACCGATTCGCGCACCGGCACGCTGTACAACACCTCCGGCCACTTCGTCTGGATCGGTGAGCGCACCCGCGACCTCGATGGCGCGCACCTGGAGTACTTCTCCAGCATCCGCAACCCGATCGGCATCAAGCTCGGCCCGAGCACGACGCCGGACGACGCGCTCACCTACCTGCGCCGGCTCAACCCGGACCGCGAGCCTGGGCGGCTGACCTTCATCATCCGCATGGGCGCCGGGGTGATCCGGGACAAGCTGCCCGCGCTGGTGGAGAAGGTCACCGCCGAGGGGCACCAGGTCGCCTGGATCTGCGACCCTATGCACGGCAACACCTTCGAGGCGCCCAGCGGTCACAAGACCCGCCGCTTCGACGATGTGCTCGACGAGGTCAAGGGCTTCTTCGAGGTACACAGGGCGCTGGGCACGCACCCGGGTGGCATCCACGTCGAGCTGACCGGGGACGACGTGACCGAGTGCGTCGGCGGCGGCGACGAGATCGCGTTCGGCGACCTGGCGACCCGGTACGAATCGGCCTGCGACCCGCGTCTGAACCGATCGCAGTCCCTTGATCTGGCGTTCCTGGTCGCCGAAATGTACCGGAGCGCCGCGTGACCGAGCTTTCCGGCGGGGGTGAGCAACGGACGGTGGTCGACCTCCGCAGCGACACCGTCACCAAGCCCACCCCCGCCATGCGCGCCGCCATCCTCGACGCGGAGGTGGGCGACGACGTCTACGGCGAGGACCCGACTGTCGCAGCCCTCGAAGCCAAGGTCGCCGACCTGTTCGGCTTCGAGCCGGCTGCGGCGCTCTTCGTGCCCACCGGCGTGATGGCGAATCACATCGCGCTGCGGATGCTGCTGCGTCCGGGCTCGGAGCTGATCGCCGACGCCGACGCGCACATCCTCGCGCACGAGGACGCGGGCCTGGCCTGGCACGGTGGCGTCCAAACCCGCACCACCCTCACCTCGGACGGACTGCTCTCTGCGGACGACGTCAGCAGGCTGATCCGTCCGCACGTGCCGCACACTCTGGGCACCACCGCGGTCGAACTGGAGAACACCCACAACCGCGGCGGCGGATCGGTCTACTCGATCGAGCACCTGCGGTCGATCCGGCAGATCGCGGACGAGCGCGGCATATCAGTACACATAGACGGTGCGCGCATCTGGAACGCCCACGTCGCCACCGGCACGCCGCTGCGCGAGTATGGAGCGATCGCCGACACACTCTCCGTCTGCCTGTCCAAGGGCTTGGGCGCCCCAGTCGGCTCCGTCGCTCTGCTACCGCCAGGCCGCCGCGCAGAGGCCATTTTGATGCGTCACCGCCTCGGCGGCGGCTGGCGACAAGCCGGTCTCCTCGCCGCGGCGGGCATCTACGCCCTCGATCACCACATCGCGCGCCTCGCCGAGGATCACGCCAACGCGCGCCTGCTGGCCACAACCCTTCAAAACGCTGGACTTTCCGCTCGCACGCCGCAGACGAACATCGTGCTCGTGGACGTCCCCGACGCCCCGGCGGTCGCCGCTCGCGCCGCCGAGCAGAACGTTCGAGTATCGGCGTTCGGGCCGGCGCTGCTACGGGTGGTGACGCATCTGGACGTGACCGAGAAGGACTGCCTGCTCGCCGCCGAGGTGCTCGCCTCCGTCGCCTGACCGCGCGTCAATTCCAGATCGGCTGGCCCGGATGGTCCCGTACCGTCCGGGTTGCCGGTATTCGCGCTGTTGATAGAGCCCTGCGATGTGGATACCGTCGCCCTGCAACGATTCCGGATCGCAGGCGTTTTTGTCAGGGGGATGACCGTATGGGGCTTTTCGACAAGATCTTTAATGACGACGAGAAAGAGAAGCAGGAGACCGCGCGGCGTAAGGCTGCTGAGAAGTACGCCGAGGAGCACGGTCACGGCGAAGGGCACACTCACGCCCCAGCGAAGAAGACCACTGTGAAGGCGCCAGCGAAGAAGGCTCCCGCAAAAGCAGTGTCCGCAAAGAAGACGGCCACCGTGCCCCGCCAGGTCGCTCCACACCTGCACACTTCCGAGGCCCCGAATCACACGCACGCCGCCTCCACGGCCGCTGCGGCGACCGCCGCGCATGACCAGGCGATGACGCTGCACATTCTCTCGCACATCCCGGATCACGCGCCGCGCGAGGACGACCCGCACTACCACTTGTTCGAGCAGGCTAAGGCGCGGCTCAAGCGTCAGGGCTTGTGGAAGTGCATCATCAATGACGACCTCTGTGACGGCGTTCCCGAGCTGCACCACAGCTACATCGAGTTCTCGCAGATCAACCAGGTCGACCCGAAGAAGATCCAGGAAGCGCTCGGGCTGCACTTCCAGAACGACGAGGACTTCCAGGTGTGGGCCGAGTCGCCCGGCAACCTCGAAGTGCTCTGCGTCGCCCACCACCGCGCGCACTACGGGATCCACATGATCCCGGGCCCGCTGTGGGAGGCTGTGCGCTTCCACAAGAAGGGCACTGATGCCGCCGCCGAGTTCATGCCCGCCTCTGAGGC
>NZ_DATNGK010000099.1:0-29766 GCF_035605935.1 Actinocrinis sp.
AGGCCTGATTGGACGCCGGTGATGGTGCCGTTGGCGTTGAGGTTCCATTGCTGGTTGGTTTGGCCGTTGCAGGACCAGATGATGGCCTTGGTGCCGTTGGTGGTGCCCTTGCCGTTGGCGTCCAGGCACATGGTGGTGCCGTTGATGGTCACCGAGAGCGCACCGGAGGAGGTGTGCGTCCAGGTCTGGTTCGCGGCCCCGTTGCAGCTATAGATCTGCTGCTGGGTGCCACCGGTGGTCGTGGAGTTCGGGTCATCCAGGCACTTGCCGGCACCCACGGCATGCAGCGCGCCAGTGTTGCCGGTGCTACCACCGCTAACGGCCCACGTGAAGCTGGTCGCACCGGTGGCGCCGGTGGAGTCGGTGGCACTGATGACTGGGCTGAAGGTGCCGCCCGAGGTTGGCGTGCCTGAGATCAGGCCCGAGGCGGAGATCGACAGGCCGGGAGGTAGGCCGGTGGCCGAGAAGGTCAGCGTCTGCCCGCTGGCCGAGTCGCTGGCCTGGACCTGCACCGAGGTGACCGGGGTGCCCACCGCGCCGCTCTGGTTGCCCGGGCTGGTCACGGTCACGACGTTGCCGCTGGTGCTGGTGCTGCCGTATCCGGCCGCGGCGAGGTTGGCCTGCACCGCGTTCTCGGTGGCGTCCGACGGGTAGCCGGCGGTCACCGCGCCCTCGAAGAACTCGCCGTTGCCGTTGGCGCTGTTGTCGCCGCCGGTGCCGAGCAGGATCGAGGAGTCGACCTTCATCGGCGAATAGCCATTGGGCAACGGCCCGGAGAAGCCCGTGGTCAGCCCCCCGCTGGCGGCGTTGGCGTATTTGATCGTGAAGTTGCTGGTGCCGTTGTTCTTCTCCATCGCGGTGACGAACGGGAAGTGCACGCCCTGGTAGCTCGGCTGGTTCGGGCCGGTGTTGGAGCTGTACATGCCGTTCTCCAGGTCGGCTTCGACCCAGGGTCCTGATCCGCTGCACCCGCCGAACCAGCAGGCGGTGCCCCACTCGATCGCGTTCATGGTGGCGTTGCCGGTGTCAGTGTGCGAGTTCTCGCCGCTGCCGTAGTCGAAGCAGCAGTACTGGGACACGTAGTTCGATGACGTGATCATGTACACGCCCTCGGGCTGCGAACCGGTCGGCACGCCCTTGGCGTTGTCGACGCGGTAGCCCACGCCCCCGCCGCCCTTAACGCCGTATGCCTTGTGGCCGGCGATCGTGATCGGCAGCGCGGTGGCGTTGGCGCCGATGTCGGCGCCGTTGGGACCAGGGCCCTTCCACAGGCCGCCCCAGGAGATCGGCATGTCGTTGTGGTTCGAGGTCTGGTCGTAGATCTTGGTGATGGTGCAGGTCGTGTTCGCGCAGAACGAGTCCTGCGCCGGGGCGTTGGCCACCCCGCCGGCCGCTATCGTGTTGATGTCCGCGGTCGCGTTGTCCGAGGAGCGCTTCACCTGGTACAGCGGGCCGTTGTACGCGGCGAATAGCGCCCGGATGGTGCTGTGCGCGGTCTCGCACGGCGTGCCGCCCGCGGCGTAGATGTCGCAGGGCCCTTGCGCCGACGCACTGGCGGAGGTGGTCGCGGCGGCGGAGATCGGCACGGCGATCGCCACCGCCATCAGACACGCGGCGAGCAGCCGCGTTCGCCGCCGGATCCTTGGTATCAGGGACACGAAGACCTCCGTCTTCATCAGGGGTTTTTGTCAGTGAGTACGACTGCCCGTTCGGTTCATCCGGAGGTCCGCCTCATCCGAGGGTCCGAGGCAGGCGCGGCCACCGCTGCGGTTTAGGCAGGCGGCGACGAACTAGCTTCAGACTCATCTCGGCGTGGGTCGGTTCAATCCACGGTGGTGACGTCGGCTCGGTGGTGGCAACAGACTGATTCATGGGTAGGCGTAGGCAAGTTCGGCGCGCCACAGATCCGCAGACGCCGACAACGGGCTGCCGGGCCCGGAGTCGGCGTCTGCGGCTGTGAGCTTGTGCCTTTTGTAGGTCGAACCGATTCCGGCATTGATCCGTGCGGGATGTTACGGCGGGGGGTACACGCGGTCAATGGTGTGTTACCGCCAGCGTGCCAACCATCGGGCAGCACCGAAGAAGGACCTGCAACTTTCACGATCAGTCCGACTCATTCGCGCCGACCTTGGATGACTGGCGGGGGCGACGGACTCGCCGTGGACAGACCAGACCGGCCAGTCGATAAAATTCAAACGCGATTCAACAGATGATCCGACCTCTCCGGACATCTTGACACATCTTGCGGCCGGGAGTTACCTACGTTCCACGGCTTCGCCGTGACCGGGTGCCGGACCGGTCATCAGTCACGTGCCAGGGGACGGCCCGCAACGCGCCGCGAAGGCGGCAGGCGAGTCGGCTCGCGTTGACCGCTGCCCAAGGTCGGCCGCCCCTCCAACACAAAGTCATACACATTTCGAGACGTCTTCGCCCGGCCGCCACGGCGGCCGCTGGACGCTGCTCGATTCTTTGAGGAAGGGCTGACGATGACGTCGTACCCACCCCGGCGGTCCGGCCGCGGCTGGCCGGCCAGAGCGGCGCTGACCGCCGCGGCGCTGGCGTTAGGCGGCGTGGCCGCCGCGCCGGCCGTGTCGCAGGCCGCGACGATGACCACCCTCTACGCCTCCCCGACCGGCAGCGGGACCGCTTGCTCCTCGGCGGCACCCTGCTCGCTGACCCAGGCGAAAGCCTCGGTCGAGGCGAGCGACGGGAACATGAGCGGCGACATCGTGGTGCAGCTGGCCGGCGGCACCTACCGGCTGTCCGCGCCGCTGGTGTTCAACAATGCCGACTCTGGCACCAACGGCCACAACATCATCTTCCAGGCCGCGCCCGGCGCGACGCCGGTGATCTCCGGCGGCCAGCAGGTGACCGGCTGGACTCTGCACGACTCGGGCGCCAACATCTACGCCGCCGCCGTGCCGGTCGGCACGGACTCCCGGCAGCTGTACGTCGACGGGTCGGAGGCCCAGCGCGCCGCGATCTCGCTGAGCCGCAGCGACGTGACGATCACGTACTCCGGCATGACGATCAACAACTCGGCGCTGAACTACCTCGCGGGATTGCCGCAGCAAAACCGGATCGAGGTGGAGAGCCAGAACTCCTTCACCGACCACTTCGCGCCGGTCCAGAGCATCTCCGGCAACCAGATCAACATGCAGCAGCCGTCCTGGAACAACAACAACTGGGGCTACGACACCCTGGCCAAGCCGTTCGCCGGCGGCCAGATGTTCCTGGAGAACTCCTACTCCTTCCTGCAGAGCGGGCAGTGGTACCTCGACCCGCAGGCCGGGCAGCTGTACTACAAGGCGCCCTCCGGCTGGAACCCGTCGAGCCACGACATCGAGCTGCCCCAGCTGACCTCGCTGGTACAGGTCGCCGGCAACAGCGTCGACAACCCGGTGCACAACATCGCCTTCCAAGGCATCACCTTCGAGCACACCACCTGGCTGGCGCCCAGCAGCAACATCGGGTACGCCGACCAGCAGTCGGGCACCTTCTTCAACAAGGCCTACCAGCAGCCCTCTGACTTCCTGACCTCGTGCCAGTCCGGCTGCACGCTGTTCGAAGCCACCCGCGAAAGCCTGGGCGAGGCGCCCGCCGCGGTGCAGGTCTCCGCGGCCGGCAGCATCAGCTTCACCGGCGACACGTTCACCCACCTCGGCGAGGTCGGCCTGGGTATCGGCCAGGACAACAACGCGGTCGCCTCCGGCGTCGGACTGGGCGCGTCCGGCATCACCGCGGACCGCAACGTGTTCACCGACGACGCCGGCGCGGCGGTCGTGGTCGGCGGCACGCAGACCAACGCGCACCATCCGTCCGACGTGGCGATGACGGATCAGAACATCACTGTGACCAACAACCTGGTTAACGGGGTCGCCGAGGACTACAAGGACATGGCCGGGATCCTGTCGACCTACGTCACCCACGCCGTGATCGACCACAACGAGGTCGAGAACCTGCCCTATGACGGCATCGACATAGGCTGGGGCTGGGGCATGAACGACGCCGGCGGCAGCCAGGACTACGCCAACCGCGGCACCTACAACTACCAGCCGCGCTACACCACGCCCACCACGCTGAAGAACACCGACGCGAGCTACAACAAGATCCACGCCACCAAGAAGATCTTCCACGACGGCGGCAGCCTCTACAACCTGTCCGCCAACCCCAGCTCCACCTTCAACGACAATTACATCTACGACAACCACAACAGCGTCGGCCTGTACCTCGACGAGGGCTCACGCTACGTCACCTTGACCAACAACGTCCTGCAGGACAACGGCGTGTGGGCGTTCACCAACGCCAACGGCAGCAACAACACCGACGACAATGCGTTCAATTACAACTGGTACAACGCCGGCGCCACCCAAGTCGCCACCGGCTCCCCCCACAACAACACCCTGACCGGCAACACCCAAGTCAGCGGATACAACTGGCCCTCGGGTGCGCAAACCGTGATCAACCAGTCCGGCGTCAGCGCCAACAGCAGCGGCAACAACGTCACCGTGACCAGCCCCGGCAACCAGAGCGGCGCGGTGGGCACCCCGGTCACCTCGGTGCAGGTCCAGGCCAGCGACTCCGCCGGCGGACAGACCCTCACCTTCTCGGCCACCGGCCTGCCCCCCGGCCTGTCGATCTCCAGCAGCGGCCTGATCTCCGGCACCCCGACCTCGGGCGGTACGTACAGCCCCGTCGTGACTGCCAAGGACACCACCGGCGCCAGCGGATCCGCCAGCTTCACCTGGACGATCAGCGGTGGCGGTGGCGGCAGCACCGGTCCGTTGCACGCGGTGGGTGCCGGTAAGTGCTTGGATGACCCGAACTCCACGACCACCGGCGGTACCCAGCAGGACATCTACACCTGCAGCGGGGCCGCGAACCAGACCTGGACGCACACCTCCACCGGCGCGCTCTCGGTGACCATCAACGGCACCACCATGTGCCTGGACGCCAACGGCAAGGGCACCACCAACGGCACCAAGGCGATCGTGTGGTCCTGCAACGGCCAGACCAACCAGCAATGGAACCTCAACTCCAACGGCACCATCACCGGCGTCCAATCAGGCCTCTGCCTCGATGTCACCGGAGCATCCACCGCCAACGGCGCGCTGGTCGAACTATGGTCCTGCAACGGCGGCAGCAACCAGCAATGGACCCTCGGATAGCAACAACCGCACGTCCGTTGTCCCGTGGCCGACGACCTCCCGTCGGCCACGGGACAACCGCGCAACCGGCACCGGCGTCACCACAGAGGCCGCGCAAATCGCCGGTCTCAGCGCGCGCGGCTCGGCCAGGCGCGGTGCTTCTTCTGCTTCTTCTTCGCAGCGGCCTTACGCCATACGACCGGCCACTGCGCCCGCAGTTCAGCGCGCCGGGCCCGCTCGGCCGCGATCAACTGACCAGCCGCGAGTCGCACCTCCGGATCGGCCTGCGCCGCCGCCCGCAGCCAGTCCTCGGCGACGGCAGTGTCCTGATGGTCACCGAGCACGGTTTGCACCTCGGCCATCCGCTTCGCGAAACGTTTCGCAGGCTTGCCGGCGACGGGAACGACCGCGTCTGCCGCATAACGAGCCCGTTTGGCGAGGATCCGGACATCATGCAATTGCTGATCCGCTGGATCCGGCCCCAGCGCGGATACTGCGTTCTTCAACCGCCGCCACGGACGCCGAACGAGCCGCGCGGCCGCGTCGCCCGGCATAGCCGGAAGCGGCGCCTTTCCATCAGGGGACGGATTCGCCGCGACGCGCATCGGCGGATTGGCGGCAAGCTTCACCAGGGCGTCGATGAGGCGCAGATAGCGCCGGTCGCGCAGGCAGCTCAGCATCACCTCGCGCGCCGCTTCGCTCTGCTCGCCGTGCCGCAACAGAAGCCGCGCACCGCCGCTCTGGTCGGCAGCGGGCAAGGTCCGGCACAGCTCGGTCAGTCGCGCGCCCAGCACGTCCGCGTCGCGCGCTTCGCCGACCTGTCGACCCAGCCAGCCCAACTCACGGCGCACCACGTCGATCCGCTCGCTCTCCAACAACGGAGCGAAGGTGCGCAGATCGGAGCGCAACCGCCGGGCAGCCACCCGCAACTGGTGCACATTCTCCGCGTCCGTGCCGAGCCGCGCCCCGGGATCGTGATGCAGCAACTGGACGACGGAGCGGGCCAGCGCATGGTGAACGAGCTCGACCGCGCTCGGCTGCTCGGGCATTTCGGCGACTGACACCTGAGGCGGGCGGGTAGCCCGCACGCCGAGAACGCGGACGAGTTTCGGCATCGGGGACGCGGCCGACGCGCCGGCCGCCTCCAGCCGCGCGACCGCGGACTGCATCAGCTCCCTGCCGAACGGGCCGCCGGCCTCGATCTCGACTTCCAGTTCCCGGAACCCGTATGCCGCTGAACTCTCGCGGGTAGCGGTGACCTCATCATCGACGATTTGACCGAAGCTCTTTCCGGCGCTGTCGCACAGGGCGAACGGCCGCCTTCTGGTGCGCAGCGCGGCCACTGGGACCAGCGGGCGGCTGCGGGTGTAAGCGATTACGAGGTCTGCGACGCGGGCCGGAAGCGGATCACTCGGCGCCGCGATCTCGATCTCGCTGCGCACGAGCGCCGGTCCACGCGCGGCCGAGTCGGGGAACTTCACGGTCCAGCGGGGCTCGCCCTCGCCGGCGCGATGCCGCACCGTGATCCCGAAGCGCGCCAATCGCAGGTCGGTGGTGTCGTAGTAGACGGCGTCCAAGTCCAGTTCGGGCAGCGCCTTGGTGAAGACGCCAGGTAGCAGCTCGCCGAGGTCTGGCAGGGCGAACTGCGCGGGCGCGCGCAGCTTCGCTTCGCGTTCCGTGCGCACGGTCAATCCACCACCAGCCTGACTCATACGACAAAGCTACAGCGATAGATCGCAATTGCACGGAGTCGCACGGCCCGGGTCGCAAGACGCGGGCTCGACGGCCACGCACCGAACACTGGAGCAATCGGCACTGTCAGGCTACCCTGACAAACATGGATAGCGATTCCGAAGTGGGACGGGGCGGTCAGCAGGCCTGGGACCGGCTGTTGGAGTGGTACCGCAACTTTTCGTCGCTGCGCGGCCTCGCGCTCGACGGCGATGGCGCGCTGGCGGCGCTCGCCGACATCGGCGGGGTCCGGCGGCTGGTCGACCAAGCCGAGTTCGAGGCAGTGCGCACGGCACGCGCGCAAGGCAAGTCGTGGGCTGAGATCGCCGTGCGGCTAGGCGTGACGCGTCAGTCCGCTTGGGAACGATGGCGGGATGTCGATGAGGCGGCGGGCGCGCAAGTAGAGGTTGCCGTGCAGCCGGACATTCCAGAACCGCAGTACGAACACCCGACCGGGCATGAGCAGACCGGAACGCTTCGCGGCATCCTGCGAGGCCGCAAAACGCCGAGCGAGCAGCAGCCTCCCGAGGCGGCGTCGGAACGACGGCGTCGGTCCACGGTCCGGGTGCCCGATGTGGTCGGCTTAGGCCCTGACGAGGCCCGCAAGGTGGTGGACGGAAAGGGTCTGCGGGCAATGTCGGCCGACCCTGATGGCCCGCCGCTTGACATCGCGGGCCCGTCAAGCAGTGTCGTCACGGATCAAAGCCCTGAGGCCGGGGCCAGGGTGCCGCCGGGCTCGCCGGTGCGCTTGTGGCTTGACGATGGCGGTGGCGGCCCCGGCGTGCGTGAGCCGCGTCGTCCGTCGCCTGATCCGAAGACTGCCCGGCAGATGCGCGACGAGGCGACCGGCGAAGCGGTCAGTTGACCGCGTAGCCGGCGAGGACCGCCGGTCTGCCGCGATCGAACTGGTAGCCGGATCCGCCCGATCGCCCCGATCGTTCGCTTGCGACTACGCCAGGCCGCTACGCGTGCTTGGCGTAGTCCGCGAAACCCTGCCAGTCCACGACGACGCACGCTTCCTTGCTGGTGATCCACGCGTCGTGGCCGGGCGGGATGTGCGCGTACTCGCCGGGACCGAAGTCGAACTCCTCGCCGTCGTCCATGCGCACGTGCATCCGGCCCGAGATGCAGTAGCCGGTGTGCTCGGCCTGGCAGCTGTCAGTACCCGCGATCGGCTTGACGTGCTGCGACCAGCGCCAGCCGGGCTCGAAGGTGGCCAGCCCCACCGGGCCGGATTCCGTGTTGACCAGTTCCAGGCGCCCCATGCCGTCCTCGAACAGCCGGGTCTCGTCCGCCTTGTCGAAGTTCTTGTGTTCAACGTGCGACATCGCTGCTCTCCCTCCTCGCGCTCGCTTGCGGCGGGCGGCCGGCGACGCGGCACGTCTCGGCCCGCCCGTCACGTCAACTCAAGTCCTGTAATACCGACGTGTCACTCCGGCATTCGGGGTACGGCCCCGCTCGGCTCGTCGAACGATCGTCGAAGCGCTTGCTTTCATTCGACACACGGCCGACCGCGTCCTGTAGTACCTGTGGATCAAGGATCTGCCAGCGGCTCTCTCGGCGCGACGATCACTTCTGCCAGTTCGGGTTTTGCCGCTGGACAGCCCGGATCGCCGCCAGTATCCCTGAATCGAAGCGCTTCGATGCCGGACCCGCGGACGGCTCCCGGATGCGGCATCACGTCGATCGACCCACAGGAGAGGAACGCGCCCATGTCAGAACCCTCAAGGCGCCCGAGATGGCGCGGTACGGCGCCACACGCCCGAAAGCGGATCGCCGCCGCGACCGCGGCCGTGCTCGTCACCACCGGGGTCGCCGCGGTGACTCTGGCCCAGTCCGCCAGCGCCGCAAGCGGATGCCAGGTCTCTTACACCGCGAACTCGTGGCCGGGCGGCTTCACCGCGAGCATCTCCATCACGAACCTCGGCTCGGCGCTGACGAACTGGACGCTCGCGTTCGCTCTGCCGGGTAACGAGGCCGTCTCCCAGGGCTGGAGCGCCGGCTTTAGCCAGTCCGGCCAGAACGTGACCGCGACCAACGTTTCGTACAACGGCTCGCTCGGCACGAACGCCACGACCAGCATCGGGTTCAACGGCAGCTACTCCGGCTCCAGCTTCCCGGGCAACCCGGCCTCGTTCACGCTCAACGGCACCAGCTGCACTGGCGCGGTCTCCACCGGTACGCCGACCCACACCGCTACACCCACGCCGACTCCGACGCCGACGCCGTCACCGTCCGGCTCCGGGGGCTACCTCTACGAGGACTCGGGCCAGTGGGCGCAGTACTCGATCGGCGGCTACACGATCTACAACGACGAGTGGGGCAGCGGCCACGGCAGCCAGACCCTGTGGGTGAAGTCCGCGACCAACTGGGGCGTCTTCTCCACCCAGCCGAGCACTTCGGGCGTCAAGTCGTACGCGAACATCAGCAAGAGCGTCGGCGTCGCGCTCAACTCGCTCTCCTCCGCCACCAGCAGCTTCAACGAGACCAATCCCAGCGGTGGCAACTGGGAGTCCGCCTACGACATCTGGCTCAACGGCACCGGGATCGAGATCATGGTGTGGACCTATGTGAGCGGCAATGTCGGACCGCTGGGTTCCTCGGTGGGCACGGTTTCCATGGACGGCAACACCTGGACCCTTTACGCCGGCAACAACGGCTCCAACCCCACCTACTCGTTCATCCGCAGCGGAAACGAGACCTCAGGCACCGTCAACATTCTCAATCTGCTGAAATACCTGGAGAACACGAAGGGTTACTTCGCCAACCCGATGCTGTCGACCATCCAGTACGGCTGGGAGATCAGCGGCACGAACAACGCCCAGGAGAACTTCACCATCAACAACTATTCGGCCAGCGCCTCCTGACCGGAACAGAACACTGAATTACCCGGACACTGAGCTATCCGGACACCGATTCATCCGAACACGGACGCATTGAAAAGCGCGGAGGGGGCGGGCTGGTACCCACCCCCTCCACCGCATGCGGCTCAGCGGTTGGTGACCGCTGATCAGAAACCGCGCGGAGCCGGGCTCTGCACGAGCAGCGCCGCGGGTCGG
This sequence comes from Actinocrinis sp., assembly GCF_035605935.1. Lineage (GTDB taxonomy): Bacteria > Actinomycetota > Actinomycetes > Streptomycetales > Catenulisporaceae > Actinocrinis. Next base: position 9,938 of record NZ_DATNGK010000099.1, read on the forward strand.
TAGCGGACGAAGGCGGCGCCGTCGAGGTTCAGCGCGGTAGCGGCGGCTTGCAGGCTCGCGGCGCTGGTGCCAGCGCCCCAGTAGCCGTCGGTCGCGCGTTGGTCCACGGTGTCGAGGGCGGCGACGATCTCGGCGGTGGTGAAGTTGCAGTGTCCTTGGCGCGCGACATACGCCTGACGTAGCAGGGCGCTGTCTCCGGCGGCGCGGACCTTCTGCGCGAACGCGCTTTCCTGCTCGACCGGCACGAGTTGGTCAGCGGTGGTGTGCACGTCGAGCAGCGGCACGGCAAGGTGACCGGTGTTGGTCGAGGTGGCCTGCATCGCGGCCAGCGAGCCGGGTTCCGCCGTGTAGTGGGCGCCGCGGGTCAGGGTCGCCAGGTCCGCGTCCAGGTTCAGCCCCGCCTGTCGATACAGTGCACGAACTTGGTCGTAGTGCGCTGATCCGCGCAGCAGCGCGGCGTAGTCGAGCCCTGCGTTCCAGCTGCTGTCGCCGCCCGCGGCCAGCTCGATGTAGTAGCGGCCGAACTCGATGAACTGCAACTGGCCGGAGGTGAGCCAGGTGTATTCCTGCGCCTCCTGCCCGGCGAAGTCGCGCTGGGCCGGGGCGCTCTGGCCGGGCGCCCAGTCCGATTCGTTGAGCAGCGCCGAGGCCAGCGCGATACGGGCGCGCCCGGCGGTGTTCGACTGCGCCTGCGTGATCGCGGCGACCATCTGCGTCGCGGCGGCGGAACCCGCGTCCGGGGTGGCGTAGTCGCGGATCGGGATCCCGGAGGCACCGGGCAGCAGCTTCGTGATCGCGTACTCGGCGTTGAGCTGATAGTTGTTCAGGTTCACCCCGCCGCCGACCAGCCCGCACAGGTTGAGCGCGGCATTGATCCGCCCGGCGCCGTCTTGCACGATCTGGCTGTTGATCAGGCCGCCCATGGACTCGCCGACCGAGAGGACCCGCGTGGGCCGGCCGAGCAGTTGCTCGACCGCGGTGAGGGTGGCGAACTGGTCGCGTTCGGCGCTGGCCAGCGCCCACCAGGAACCGTTCGGGTCGTAGGAGGAACCCGCCAGCGCATAGCCCTGGCTCAGCAGCGCGTCGGCGCTGGCCTGGCTCGGCGCGTCGGCCGCGGTCGGCGGACCGAAGCCGTGGCTGAACAGCACCAGGGTGCCGTTCCAGTGCGCGGGTGTGTCGGCGATCCACGTCGCGCCGTCGGCGAGGGTACCGGTGTAGTGGCTGGCCGGAGCGGCGGCCGGGCTCACGGCGGCGCTCGCCGCCCCGGCCCCGGTCGCGAGGGTGATGCAGAGGGAGGTGAAAAGAGCGGGCATGCGTCGTTGCATGGGGACGCCTTCCTGAGCGCAGCGGCAAGCGGCGAACGACCGCAATGTACGGCAGTTTTTTGATCGCAGTCAAGAGTTTGCCGAGTATTGCGGGCGCGGGGTGCTTGAGCCGGTCACGCATCGCGCTCAGCGCATAAAAACCCGAAGAAAGGGCACTCAGCGGTATCCGCAATCTGCGATACCGATCGGAGGAACCCGCACATGGGAGCTATCGCCGCTGTTCTGTTCGCCATAGCGTTCTTCATCAACGGCAGTGGGACCTCGACCAACGCCTGGTTCAGTCCCACCAGCCTGATGCTCGCCGGTTTGACGTGTCTGGCACTGCACCTGCTCGGCGTCGGCACCGGGTGGTACGCGCGCCGCCGCTAAGCGGACGCGGGCTGTACCCGCACAACGCAGGCCGTCGGGGTTGGCGAAGACCAGCCCCGGCGGCCTCCGCGTTAACCCACAGACCGCGCACAGTAGCATCGCGAATGTTGTGGTGTGAGTTCCGAAAGTAGCTCTCGAAGTCCCTCGAAACATCGCCGGCCCGGCTCCTGGTAAGTAAGTTTCACCTCGCCTCTGTCACCCTCCCGTGCGCCGCTACAGCTGAAGGTCTAGGTAGCGCTCGCGACGCGGCGCCGTTTCCGGCCCGAGTCGAAACATTTCGATGATCGCAATTGAGATTTCGACGACGCTTTGGCACGCTCACCGCGATGCGAGCGCAGCGCTGCGCGGACGGGAAAGGAAGGCACATCCATGGATATCGACACTGGCGCCGATATCGGACGAGGGCGGCAGGGCCCGTCGAGCCGCCGCCGGCTGCGGGCAGCCATGGCCGCCGGAACGGTGGCGGTCGTGGCAGCGGCCACTGGCGCCGTGGTGCTGACCGGCACGGCCAACGCGGCGAGCACGCTGCGCGCCGCGGCTGAGGGCGACGGGCGCTACTTTGGCGTCGCGGTCGGGCAGGGCGATTTGGGCAACTCCTCCGCCACCAACCTGGCCGGCTCCCAGTTCGACATGGTGACCCCCGAGAACGAGATGAAGTGGGACACCATCGAGCCCAACAACGGGCAGTACAACTTCGGGCCTGGCGACAACATCGTCAACTTCGCCACCTCGCACAATGAGCGGGTGCGCGGGCACAACCTGGTCTGGCACTCCCAACTGCCCGGCTGGGTCAGCTCCCTGCCAAGCAGCCAGGTCAAGTCCGCGATGGAGAGCCACATCACCACCGAGGTCTCCCACTACAAGGGCAAGATCTACGCCTGGGACGTGGTCAACGAGCCCTTCAACGAAGACGGCTCCTACCGCCAGGACGTGTTCTACAACGCCTTCGGCGGCGGCGAACAATACATCGCCGACGCCATCCGCACCGCCCACGCGGCCGACCCCAACGCAAAGCTCTACATCAACGACTACAACATCGAGGGCTCCGGCTCCAAGAGCAACGGCATGTATACCCTCGCGCAGCAATTGCTGCAGCAGGGCGTGCCGCTGAGCGGCATCGGCTTCGAGAGCCACTTCATCGTCGGGCAGGTGCCCAGCAGCCTGGCCTCCAACATGCAGCGCTTCACCGATCTCGGCCTTGACGTGGCGATCACCGAGCTCGACGACCGCATGCCCACCCCGGCCAGTAGCAGCAACCTCCAGCAGCAGGCCACCGACGACGCCAACATCGTCAAGACCTGCCTGAACAACGCGCACTGCCCCGGCGTCACCCAGTGGAACATCAGCGACGCCGACTCCTGGGTGCCCGGCACCTTCTCCGGTCAGGGCGCCGCCACGCTGTTCGACAGCAACTGGCAGCCCAAGCCCGCGTACACCTCGGTTCTCAATGCCCTGAACGCGGGCGGCGTGATGCCGAGCAACTCGCCGTCCACCTCGCCGTCGGCCAGCCCCTCGACGTCGCCTTCGTCCAGTCCGTCCAGCTCCCCCTCGAGCAGTCCGTCAAGCAGTCCGTCAAGCTCGCCGTCGGCCAGCCCATCAACGGGTGGATCCAGCTGCCGGATCAGCTACAGCGTCTCGAGCCAGTGGCCGGGCGGGTTCGGCGCGAACGTCTCGATCACCAACCTCGGCGCCCCGATCAGCAGCTGGAAGGTGGCTTGGTCGTTCGGCGCCGGGCAGAGCATCACCCAGCTGTGGAACGGCAGCTACACGCAGTCGGGTGGGAACGTGACGGTCACGAACGTGTCGTACAACGGCTCCATCGGCACGGGCGGCAGCACCAGCTTCGGCTTCAACGGCGCGTGGAACGGCTCGAACCCGGCGCCGAGCAACTTCACCCTCAACGGTGCGGCTTGCTCCGCTGGCTGATCCGACAGTCGTCCTAACGACAACATCCTGATACGTGCGGGCGGCGGCCACGATGGCGCCGCCCGCATCATTGCATGTGGCGCTACGGCAACGTCGAACGCTGGATGCCCCGGCATCGCGGGTCCGCAGGTCGGCGGCGCACAATCGCGCGCCGCCGACCTGCCGCTGCGAATTCGGCGTTCGCTAGCTAAGGAACTCGCCCTAGCTGATCGTGGTGCTGGTGAGCGCGGGCTGCGCGGTCGGGTAGCCGACGGTGTTCGCGTTCACCGAGAATCCGAACACTGACAGAACCGCGGTGAACGTCAGGCCGGGGTCCGAGTAACCGGTCCCGCTGAGCGTGCTGACCACGCTGCCGCCTGAGGCGCCCGCGGTCAGGCCGAGCGTGAGGGTCGGGAGCGTGAACGTGGTTCCGGCCGCGATCGGCCCCGGGACGCGGATGCTGACTACGCCGGAACTGACCGAGACGGTCGGCGTACCGCTGCCGTAACCGCTGCCGCCGGACAGCGCGCTGGAGACATACGTGCTGTTGGAGGGCACGGGCAGCTTCAGCACGATGTTCTGGATCTGCTTGATCGTGTAGCCAGACGCGCTGGTCGGCACCGTGATCGAGCCGACCGAGAGCGCGACGCTCAGCGGAGCGCCGGCCGCGACGCTCGCCGGGGCGGTGCCATCGGCCTGCACGGAGAGGGTCGAGTTCGCGGTCTGCCCAAGGGCGGAGGACTGCAGGTTGTAGGTGACGGCGCTCTGGGCGTGCGCCGCACCGGTGGTCGCGACGACGGGAGCGACGGCGACGAATGCGACGCCGAAAAGCCGCAGGAGACGGCGGATGCTACGGGTCATGATTCACCTCGAACCGAGTGATTCAGGGGTCGTGGGTAAGGTGAGCCGGCTCAGCGGGGAGTCTAATGCGAGGATTTCTCATGTCTACCCACCAGTAGTAAAAGAGTGGGCGCACTCGCGACGCTGCACGATGCCAGTGGCGCGCGGCGATCTGTGGAGCGCGAGGAATCCGGTTTGTCCAGTTGGATGGGACAGGGCGGCGGACGGCAGGTTGTCCGGTTGAGCGAGACATTCCCGATGATCGGTCCTCGCGCTGCACTACGGTCGTGAGCATGAGCGCATCTCAACCGCATGGTGGTTCTCGCGACGACGTGGCGTTGCGGCTGATGTACAACTCGTTTGTGCGCCTGTTCTGGCGCATCGAGTTGTTTGAACAGACTGTTGCGTCGCTGACCGAGCACGGGTACGACGTGGTGCGGCTGGACGCGTCGGCCTGGGCCCAGGCCTCGGATCTGCACCGGAATATCGCCGCTGCGCTCGACTTCCCGGACTACTACGGCCACAACCTGGACGCGCTCAACGACTGTCTAAGCGACGTAGTCGCCGGCGAGTACGGCATCGACGCCTCGGCAGCAGGCTTCGTCCTCGCGTTCACCGGTTACGACAAGTTCGCGGCGCACTGCCCGCGCGAGGCCCACGTCACGCTGGATATCGTCGCCGACCAGGCTAGGCGTGCGCTGTTCGCCGGCCGCCGCGTGTGCTGCCTGGTCCAAAGCGACGATCCCACGATCCGGTTCGAGCCCGTTGGCGCAATGCCGGTCATGTGGAACGACGCCGAGTGGCTCGACTCCAGCCGCCGCACGGACGCCTGAACGTCCTGACGCGACGCCCATCGCCGGCGACGCCTCGCGACACGTCGTCCAATGTCAGCGTTCGACCGTGATATCGATCAGATCCACTGGCTTGCCGCCCAAGCGCAACTTGTAGTCCTGAGCACCCTTGAGGAAGTCGAACACTGCGCCTCGATCGAGGCTGCGCTCGACAAGGAGTGAGACCAGAACGATGCCCGGCGCCAGGCCCGCGTTGTCTCGGGAGGCAAAGGCCAGGTCGTACGACATGTTGTAGATGTAGTCGGTATTGCGGTGCTTGAGGATGATTGCCGCCGCGAGCGGGCGACCGGAAGCCCGCAGTTCCACGATGTGGCCGGCGTCCACCGCGGCGAGTTCGACGAGCGCGGCACGCAGGAAGCCGCGGTATTCGGCCACGAAGTCGCGGGTCGCCGGGCCCGCATCGCACTTCCAGGTGAGGAGCCGTTCCAGCGAGTCGAGCACGGTTTCGCCGGTTGAGGCGATGACTTCGAGTTCTCCGACGGCCTCAGTCAAGCGGTTGCGCTTGCGTAGGACGTCCGCGCGGCGTTTGGAGTTGAGCAGGGGGAGGTAGCCGTCCGGCGCGGGGCCGATCCTCGGTGCCTGGTCATAGGTTTCCACGGTCACGGCCTGGGTTCTGCGCGCCAGTTCATCGGCGAACGCCTGGGCCATCACGTCGTCGCAGACCAGTCCGGCGAAGCTCGCGCGGGTCCACGGAAGATCCTCGAACATCCACTCGGCCAAGGCGGCGGCGACGTCCTTCTCGCGGCCGGGCAGCGCCAGCGGCCCCATGTAGTCGACGACATCGCGGCCACCGGCAAAGGACAGGACACCCGAGTCGAATTCGAACGCGCAGATCCCGATGACGCTCTCGCTGTCGAGGATCTCGGCGGCGATGAGGCTGGACGTCGGGTTTTTGGCAAGCCGGTCACGCCACCAAGGGAGCAGGAATCGGCTGGTGTGGAAGGCAGTACCCTCCGACGCCGCGAAGGTGTCCCATGATGGTGCGGTGAGTAGGTCGACACCGGCCCCAGTGATGATCTCGACGTCTGCCATACCTTCGACCGCCTACTCCCCGCCTAGGGCCGTTGTTGCGTCCACGCGTAGGCGCTTGCGCTGCATGGTGTTCGATTCCTTTAGAACCTTCCCGCGGGATGCCGAGGAGTAACGCGCCGGCTAGGCCGCGATCCCGCGCTTGGGCCGCGCGAACGGGGGTATCGAAGAGCGCTACGTATTCCAGGAGGGGTGGGGACGGCAATGAAGGACTCTCATTTAGGTCTGCCGAGACGGCGCGTGCTGGCGGGTTCGGCGGCGCTTTTGGGCCTCGGCACTCCGGGGCTGTGGCGTCCGGCCGGACAGCTTCCCCCTGGCGCGACGGCCGATTGTGCGCCTCCGCCCGCGTTCCCAGCGAACATCCCCGTATATCAGCAGACATATCAGAACTGGAGCGGCGCGTTGCGCGCCGACGACGTCTGGACCTGCAAGCCGAGCAGTCCGCAGGACGTGGCGACGCTGGCGAACTGGGCTGCGGCCAACGGTTACCGGCTGCGGGCTCGCGGCAAGATGCACGGCTGGTCACCGCTCACGGTTACCGCGGACACCGGCTGCGCCACCCCCGTCCTGCTCGTCGACACGAGTGCGCTCTCCTCGATGAGCATCGCGGCGCCGGGTGTCGTGCGGGTGCAGACCGGCGCTGTGATGGACGACCTGCTGGCGTATCTCGAAACCAACGGGTACGGCATGACCGCCACACCCGCGCCCGGCGACCTGACCGTTGGCGGCGTCTTGGCGATCGACGCCCACGGCACCGCGATCCCGGCCGATGGCGAGACGCCGGTCGCAGGCGACTACTACGGCTCGTTGAGTAACAGGATCCTGTCGCTCACCGCAGTGGTCTGGGATGCCGGAAGCTCGTCGTATGTGTTGCGTACATTCGAACGCGCCGACGCGCAGTCCGCTGCGTTGCTCACGCATCTGGGCCGGGCCTTCCTGACCGAGGTCACCTTGAGCGTGCGCGCCAACTATCACCTGCGTTGTGTTAGCGACGTGACCATTCCCGCGTCCGAGCTGTTCGCGGCTCCGGCGGCGGCCGGAGCGCGCAGCTTCGCGTCCTACGTGCACTCCTCAGGCCGGGTCGAGGCCATCTGGTTCCCGTTCACCGCCAATCCCTGGCTCAAGGTCTGGACGCTCAGCCCGCAGGCTCCGCCCACGTCGCGCCCGACGACGAACCCGTACAACTATCCGTTCGCGGACACGGTACCCAAGCCGGTGGCGCAACTCGCTGGCGCGCTGGTCAGCGGGCAGTGGTACCTCGCGCCGACCTTCGGGCAGGCCCAGTACGACACCGCCGCGGCCGGTCTCACCGCCACGCTCTCGGCTGACCTGTGGGGCTGGTCGAAGAATCTGCTGCTCTACGTAAAGCCCACCACGCTGCGCATGTTCGCCAACGGATACGCGGTGCTCACCAGCACCGCCAACATCCAGCGAGTGGTGTCCGAGTTCACCGGCTACTTCCAGCAGCGGCTCCAGAACTACGCGGCCGCCGGCAGCTATCCGATCAACGGTCCGATGGAGATCCGGGTCACTCGACTGGACACCGCGGCCGCTAGTCCCGCGCCAGGCGCCGCGCCGCCCGCGCTCTGCGCGATACGGGAACGAGCGGACCATCCGGATTGGGACGTCGCGGTGTGGTTCGACGTGCTGACCCTTCCGACCACGCCCGGCCTGGGTGCCTTCTACCGGGATCTGGAGCAGTTCCTCTTCGCGAACTACTCGGGTTCTTACGCCGCTGTGCGCCCCGAATGGTCAAAGGGCTGGGCTTTCACCGCCGCCGGGGCGTGGAGCGATCCGACCGTCATCGGCAGCACGATCCCCGCCACCTTCCGGGCTGGTCCCGATCCGACCTGGGACAGCGCGCTCGCCGCACTTGACGCGCTCGACCCGCACCGGATCTTCACCAACGAGTTCCTCAGCACGCTGGCACCCTGAGCCGCCGGACCCTGCGACGAGCCGTTCAGTCCTTGCGGGCCATGCCGGCGCACCACCAGATGCCGGAGATGTCGTCAGCTCGACTCACCGACAATCTTTTCCTCCTTGACAAATCTTTTTGTCGGTAGCAATCTGGAGCTGTGCCCGACGCGGACGAGCACGTAGAGCCGCCACGAGCCACGTCCGAAGCGAACCAAGGAGCCTGTCATGCGTACGTTGATCAGCACCGCGTTCATCTCGCTCGACGGCGTCGTGGAGGCGCCCGGCGGCGAGTCCGGCTACCGCAACGCCGGCTGGACCTTCAAGGAGGTCGAGTTCCTGCCCGAGTCGTTCGAGATCAAGGGGCGCGAGCAGGAGCAGTCGACCGCGATGCTGATGGGCCGGGTCAGCTATGAGGCGTTCAGCCCGGTATGGCCGGACATGCCGGAGTTCACGCATTACAAGACGCTGCCGAAGTACGTCGTCTCCACCACGCTCACCGAGGACAAGCTGGTCTCGAACTGGGGCGAGACCGCGATCCTGCGCTCACTCGACGAGGTCGCCGCGCTCAAGCAGACCGAAGGCGGCCCGATCATCGTCCACGGCAGCGCCACCCTGAACCACGGCCTTTCGGACGCGGGCCTGATCGACCGCTACCACCTGCTCGTCTTCCCGCTGCTGCTCGGCGCGGGCAAGCGCCTGTTCAGCGCCACGGACAAGGACGCCCAGAAACTCAAGCTCGTCGAGCACGAGGTGTACGGCAACGGCCTGCAGAAGCAGGTCTTCGACGTCGTCCGCTGACAAACTTCGCGGCGTACAGTGATTGCCCCGGAGGTGCTTTCGGTGAGCAATGTGGAAACCGAGCCGGCGGAGCTCAGGTGCGGCGCCACGGTTGATGGCGGGCGGGCGGCCGGAAAGACCAGGCCGACCGCACTGCCCGGCGTCGAGGTGCTCACGGCGCGCGAGGTGCCGTTGGGCGGGCCCCGCGCGATGCTCGTGCGCCGCACGCTGCCGCAGCGGTCGCGAACGCTGATCGGGGCGTGGTGTTTCGCCGACCACTACGGGCCGAACGACACGGCGACCGGCGGCATGAGCGTTCCGCCACATCCGCACACCGGACTGCAGACGGTCAGCTGGCTGTTCAGCGGCGAGATCGAGCACCGCGACAGTCTTGGCAGCCACGCCTTGATCAGGCCCGGGGAACTGAACCTGATGACCGGCGGCCACGGCATCGCTCACTCGGAGGTCTCCACCGGGCGGGTTCCGGTGACCCACGGCGTGCAGCTGTGGGTGGCGCTGCCCGACGCGCACCGCGCCGCCGCGCGTAACTTCGAGCACTACGTGCCTGCGGCCGTGCGGCTCGACGGCGCCGAGATTCGGGTCTTCCTCGGTTCGCTGGCCGGGGATACCTCTCCGGTCCACACGTTCACGCCGCTGCTCGGGGCGGAAATCATCCTTGGGCCGGGGGCGACCGTCGAGCTTGGCGTGGACGCTTCGTTCGAGCATGGACTGCTCGTCGACAGCGGGGACGTGCGCGTGATCGACACCCTGCTGCGTCCGGCCGAACTCGGCTACGTCCCCGACGGCACCGAAGTCCTGGCGCTGACGAACGAATCGGACGGCGCAGCACGCGCGATCCTGCTTGGCGGCCCGCCGTTCGGGGAGGAGATCGTCATGTGGTGGAACTTCGTCGGCCGCAGTCACGAGGAGATCGCGCGCGCCCGGGAAGACTGGGAGGCGTCCTCGGACCGCTTCGGCGTCGTGCAGGGCTATCCGGGCAATCGCCTTCCGGCGCCCGCGCTGCCGAACGCGACCATTCTGCCGCGCAGCAATCCCCCACGCCGCCGACCCGCACCCGAAAGGTAACGCCATGAGCGAGCCGTCCCCCGCCGCGACCGTCGAGCGGGTTGACGCCGAGCGGCTGTACCAGATCGTGATCGACGGCGGCCGAGCCGGCCTCGTCGCCTACCGCGACCGCGACAACCAGCGCGTTTTCTACCACACCGAGGTCGATGACGCGTTCGCGGGACAGGGCTTGGCGTCGCAACTGGTACAGCACGCGCTCGCGGACACGCGGTCCGCAGGCAAGCGGATCGTGCCGGTGTGTCCGTACGTCGCGGCGTTCCTGAAGCGGCACGACGAGTTCGCCGACATCACCGACGCAGTGACTCCCGAGATCGGGAAATGGCTGGAGTCGGAGCTGAGCTGACTGGCCGCGGAGCGAAGCTTTCTCTCGCGTTCAGGCGAGCGTCCGGCCCCTTACACAGAACCGTTGACCCGCGCCGCACGAGCAGTACACGAATCAGGAAACTGAGTTCCGCAGCGGCGAATCTCCTTTGCGGCAAATGAGGATCGCTGCCGATTCGGGGCGACCCGCCCCGCGCGCTCAGCGCCGACTTGGTCGGTTGACCTGCCCCCTGCGCACCGATTGGATGCAGGGCGGTTGAAGTCACAACGGTCCACGGGGCGTTGGCGGAAGGCGGGGAGCGTGGCGGCGAGACGGCCATTGGGACGCCAATTCGGCTGGCTGTGGGCAGCGTACGCGGTGAGCGCCTACGGCTCAGGCTTGGGATTCGGCGCGTTCCCGCTGATCGCCGTCCTGGTGATGCATGCCAGCCCGGCTCAGGTCTCCGCGCTCTCCGCGGTCGGGCCGGCCGTGGGCGCGCTGCTCGCGCTGCCACTCGCGCCCTGGGTGGAGTATCGCCGCAAGCGGCCGGTGATGGTCGCGATGGACCTGGCCCGTTTCGCGGCGATGGCGACGATTCCCGTCGCTTACGCCTTCGGCTTGCTGAGCTTCGTGCAGCTGCTCGTCGTCTCGGCCGTGGTCGCCACGGCCAAGATCGCCTTCAACGCGGCAAGCGGCGCCTACCTCAAGACCCTGGTTCCCTCGGACGACCTGCTGGTGGCCAACGCGCGGTTCGAGTCGACGAACTGGAGCTCCATCGCCATCGGGCCGCCACTGGGCGGGGCCGCGATCGGGCTGTTCGGGCCGGTCACCACGGTGGTAGCCGACGCGGTCAGCTACCTGCTCTCGGCGCTGGGCATCGCCGCGATCCACCACCACGATGAAGCCCCGCAGCGAGCAGGGAAGGGCCGGATCCGGGCCGGCGAACTGCTGGACGGCTGGCGGCACATTCTGAACCATCCCGTGCTGCGCGCGCTCTACCTCAACAACATGCTGGTCTCCGGGCTGATCATGGCCACCGAGCCGCTGCTAGCCGTGCGGCTGCTGCGCCAGCTCGGATTCCCGCCCTGGCAGTACGGCCTCGCCTTCGCTGCTCCCTGCGTTGGCGGATTCATCGGCTCCCGGTTGGCTCGCCGCGTCGTAGCCCGCTATGGGCAACACCAGGTCTTCCGGACGGTCGGCACCCTGCGCGCCGTCTGGCTCATCGGCCTGGCCTTCATCCGCCCCGGCATCGTCGGACTGGTCACGGTCATCGCCGTCGAGCTGGCGATCATCATCAGCATGAGCCTGTATACACCGGTGCTCGCCACCTACCGGCTGGAACACACACCCAAGCACCTCATTGCCCGCACGCTATCGGCCTGGTCGATCGGCCAGCAGGCGTCGATCGCGGCCCTCACCGCCCTCGCGGGGCTGCTCGCCGACTTCACCAGCGCGCATACGGCCCTCGTGGTCATCGGAGTGCTCATTCTCGCCAGCCCGCTCCTGCTGCCGCGCGGCAACCGGTCAGGATTCGAGAAGCCGGGCCGGGCCCCGGGACGTAGCGTGGAGTCATCGCAAAGGCTGCGGATCTGAAATCCAAGCCAGCGCGCGAATGACGACCATCGAGGAGGATTCATGTCATACGCCGTGGACTTCGAGGACGTTTCCACCGTCGGCTTGGAATCGTCGCCCGTCGCGAAAGCACTCGCGGGACTGCGGGCCAACGAGGCGCGCTATTACCGGAACAAGTACGACCACGTTTTCACCGTCAGCCCCGCGGACGAGGCGCCAGAGGTGGTCGACTGGGTCAGCGGCATCCTCGCCAAGGAGCGCGACCTCGTCATCTCCTCCCGCCCGCTCGAAGCGACCTCCTTCGAGGTGGACGGTCTTCGGATGGCCTATGTTTTCTACGAATCCGGCCTGGCGATCAACGTGATGTACGGCATCGCGGAAGGCGCTAAGCGCGCGGTGGGCTTCAAGCTTTCCGAGGGCATGGAAGTGCCCGAAGAACTCGCTGCGCGTTTCAAGTTCGCGCGACAGAAGTCAAAGCTGGCCGGCGTGATCCGCGGATCCTTCTTCGTGATCAAAGGCGAGTACTGAACGCCTCAGCCGACGAGGAACGTGCCCCGCGCGGCGGTGCGGTAATTCAGCTCTTCGGCGTGGCTCTTGCCGCTGGCACCCCGGATGTGGTCAAGTGACGACCTATCAGGCGCACTATCAGGGGACAGCGAGATGAGAGACGGGATGCGCGGTGCGCTGGGCGCAACGTTCGCCGCGCTTCGGGCGTACCGGCGGGCGTCCCAGGCGACGTCGAAGCGCCGCGTCATGCGCAGCCGAGGCGGCGTTAGCGCGCCTGCCATGGCAGGGACCGAAGAGCTCTCGGGTGAACCGCCCAGATCTCACGTGCGGCGCAGCCTGATCGCAATCATCGCGGGATCGATGCTGGCGGTGGCGGCGCTCGTCGCGACCGCGGTCGCCGTGTTCGATCTCGCAGCGACGCAACCAGGTCAGCCGCGCACCGTCATCGAGCCGTACGGGGCCGGCCCGGCAGCCACGTCAAGCGTTGCCCCCGTCGCCGGCACCGCGACCGGTCTCGCGCCGACCGATCCGCTTTCCGTCGGCAGCACCGCCGGAAGCTCAGCGTCGAGTGGAGCCGTGGTGGCGGGAGGTTCGGCTTCAGCAGGCTCAGGTTCAGGAGGCGCGGACTCACCCGCGGCGTCCGCCTCGGCGGCGCCCGCGAACTCGCCGGTTGCGAGCCCGTCGCCCAGCTTGGTTGATCTGTGCCGTTCGGTGGTGGCAGCAGGGAACAGTTGGCCGTCCGTCATCAGGGGCGCGGATCGCACCACGTTGATCGCCGCGGCAGGGACGAAGAAGAACGTGCTTCCCTACTGCACGGGTCTGGTCGCCGGCACCACATAGCTCAGTGCGCGAACCGCCGTCTGTCGGCGGCTCGCTCTAGGATGCCGCTCATGATTGATCACCCGCTGACGCTGATGGCTGTGCACGCCCACCCCGACGACGAGGCCAGCGGGACTGGCGGTGTCCTGGCCCGCTATGCCGCGGAGGGCATCCGCACGGTGCTCGTCACGTGTACGGACGGCGGCTGCGGTGACGGCGCCGGCGGCGCGAAGCCGGGCGAACCCGGGCACGATCCAGCCGCGGTGGTGGCGACGCGGCGCGCCGAACTTGAAGCCAGCTGCCGGTTTCTGAAGGTCAGCGATCTCGAACTGCTCGGATACGCCGACTCGGGCATGATGGGCTGGCCGCAGAACTCCGCGCCCGGATCGTTCTGGACCACCCCGGTCGCCGAGGGAGCCGAGCGGCTGGCGAAGCTGATGCGCCACTACCGGCCCGACGTCGTGGTGACGTATGACGAGAACGGCTTCTACGGCCATCCCGATCACATCCAGGCGCACCGGATCACGATGGCGGCGGTGGAGCTGACCGGGCTCCCGGCGAAGGTGTACTGGACCACCATGCCGCACTCGGCGATGGTCGAGTTCGGCCGCATCATGGCCGAACTCGGCATGGACGTGCCAGAGCCGGACCCCTCGGCAGAGGAAGCGCTGCCGATGGGCCTTCCCGATGAGGCGATCACCACGTGGGTAGACGTCACATCGTTCGGCGAAAGCAAATACGAGGCGCTCGCCGCGCACGCGAGTCAGGGCGACAACATCTTCTTCCTCGGCATGGGCGTCGAGCGGTTCACCCAACTCATGGGCACCGAGACGTTTCTGCGCGTTCACGACACCACCGGAGCGCCGCTGCCCGAGACCGATCTATTCGCCGGTCTGCGTTGACGGACGCGGCGCGCGGCGAAGGCGGTCGGCCGAATCCGGCTTGACCTAGAGCGCGCTCCAGCATCCAGACTCCTGTCCCATACCCGCGATCGCGGGGTGCGAGGAGAGGAGTCCCATGAAGTACCGCACGATCGGCGCCGACCCGAAGACCCGCCGCGAGGTGAGCGTCCTCAGCCTCGGCGCGATGCGCTTCGGGACGGTGACGGACGAACCGACGTCCTTTGCGATTCTCGACCGCTTCGTCGAGGCCGGCGGCACGTTCATCGACACTTCGGACAACTACGCGTTCTGGGTCCACGGTGACCAGGGCGGGCAGAGTGAGGAACTGCTCGGCCGCTGGCGGCGCAGCCGAGGTGTCGGGAACGAGATCGTCATCGCCACGAAGGTCGGCGCCCGGCCGCTGGCCGCCGGAACCAGCTACATCGATAACCCGGAGGGCCTGTCCGCCGCGGTGATCCGCGAGTCCGCGCAGCGCAGCCGCAACCGGCTCGGCGTAGACCGGCTCGACCTGCTCTACGCACACATCGAGGACCCCAAGACGCCGCTGCGGGAGACCGTAGAAGGCTTCGCGGCCTTGGTGGCCGAGGGAACGGTCGGCCTGCTGGGCGTCAGCAACCACTGGTCCTGGAAGGTCGAGCGGGCCCGAAGCATCGCCGCCGCAGCCGGGCTCCCCGGTTACGAGGTGCTCCAGTACCAGCACAGCTACCTGCGCGGCCGCACGGAGATGAGCACCGCGCTCTCCCCCGACGGCCATCAGGGCATTGCGGGCGGTGAGCTTCTCAGCTATCTGCGAGCCGAGCCCGACCTCGCGCTGGTGGCCTATTCGCCGCTGCTCAACGGCGGATACGTACGCGCGGACAAGCCTTTGGGCGCGGAATACGACCACGCCGGCACGCAGCCTCGCCTGGCCGCCCTGCGCGACGTGGCAAAGCAGACCGGCGCATCCGTGAACCAAGTGGTCTTGGCCTGGTTGATCGGCGGCCGGATCCCAGTCATCCCGCTCGTCGGCGCCTCCTCGGTGGGGCAGTTGAACGAGAGCCTCGCTGCCGCTGATCTGGAGCTGACGGCCGAGCAGCGCGCCCGACTCGACGACGCCCAGTAGCGTCACCCGTCCGGACTCGCGCAATTACGGTACTCTTCATTTCCGGAAATCTTGCGTTCCGCATCCGCGGCGGGCTATCGTGCGTCTCGAGTCCCCTGGATCAGGTCCCTGTTCGGAGAGTGGGTGTCCGCCCGCATGCATGCCGATGACGTCGCCGCAGCGGGCACGGCAGAGGAGCGCGGTTGCCTGCCGCGCAAGCGGGGCCGCAAGCGCGACGACGCCCTCGATCAGCAAATCCTCGAGGCGGCCATCGACGTCCTGGCGCGTGACGGCTACGAGCACATGACCATGGACGCGGTAGCCGCGACGGCGCGAGCGGGCAAAGGCGCGATCTACCGGCGCTGGCCGTCCAAGGCGCAACTCGTCGTGGACGCGCTCGCTCGCAGCAGCGCCACCGAGATGCCTGAACCTGCTGATACCGGATCGCTGCGCGGCGACCTGCACGCCCTGGTCGACGGTAGGCCGAAGAAGGACGACGCGCGGATGCTGCGGGTGATGGCCGGGCTGGTCGCGGCGCTGCCGCTGCACCCTGATTTGGCCGCGATGGCCCGCGAGCAGTTGGTCGAGCCGCGTCGGCTGAGGCAGCGCGCGCTGCTCGAACGCGCGGTCGCGCGCGGCGAGATCCCGGCCGGACGAGACCTCGACTCGCTGTCCCATCTCATGCCCGCTCTGGTCTTCTACCGCCAGATGGTGCTGGCGGAACCGATCGACCAGGACTTTCTCAACCATCTGATCGACCAGATCATCCTGCCGCTGGCCACCGCCGCGGTGCCCGCTGATTCCTCGTCGGCCATATCGGGCCGTTGATCCCAACCTCCAAGGAAGAACGCCATGCGCACGCTCGCCCGGTGGTGCTTCACGCACCGCCGCCTGGTCCTGGTGGCCTGGCTGGTCGCACTGATAGGCCTGAGCGCGCTCTCCCGCGCCGCCGGCACCGCGTACTCCGACAGCTTCACGCTGCCGACCGCGGAGAGCACGCAGGCGCTGTCCCTGCTGGAGGCGGCCGCGCCGAAGGCCGCCGGTGACAACGACCAGATCGTGATCGCCGTGACCGACGGCAAGGTCACCGACTCGGCCGTGCAGGCCCGCATCACCCCGATGCTGAACCAGGTCGCCGCGCTGCCGCACGTGGCGAAGATCGCCTCGCCATACGCCCCGGGCGGCGCCCGGCAGGTCTCGCCGACCGGGCAGGTCGCGTTCGCCACGATCACCTTTGACGACCGGGCGAATCTGATACCGACCGACGCGCTGAACAAGGTCGTCGACACCGCGAAGGCAGCGGCCGGAAACGGCGTGCAGGTCGAACTCGGCGGCGCGGCGATCGAGCAGACCAACAAGCCGAGCATCGGCGGGGTCGGCTACGGCGTGCTGGCGGCGGCGGTAGTGCTCTTCCTCGTCTTCGGCTCGCTGCTGGGCATGGCGCTGCCGCTGATCACCGCTCTGGTCTCGCTCGGCTCCGCGCTCGGCGCGATCGGGCTGCTGTCCAACGCGATGAACATGGCCTCCTTCACCTCCCAGCTCGCCTCGCTGATCGGCCTGGGCGTCGGGGTCGACTACGCGCTGTTCATCGTCTCGCGCTACCGGCAGGGGTTGCAGGCCGGCAAGAGCCCCGAAGAAGCCGCGGTCACAGCGGTCAACACCTCCGGGCGCGCGGTGGTGTTCGCGGGCATCACCGTGTGCATAGCCCTGATGGGTATGTTCGCCCTCGGACTCAACTTCCTCTACGGCCTCGCGGTCGCCTCAAGCGTCGCGGTGCTGTTCACCGTGGCCGCCGCGATCACACTGCTGCCCGCGCTGCTCGGCTTCTTCGGTACCCGCGTACTGCCACGCCGCCAGCGCCGCGCGATCGCAGCCGGGACCTTCAGCACCGAAGCCGAGTCACGGCGCTGGGCGGCCTGGGCCGATCTGGTGCGGCGCAATCCGGCCGCCTACGCCGCCGCGGGCATCGCCATCATGGCGATCATCGCCGTCCCGTTCCTCTCGCTGCGCCTGGGCTCCTCCGACCAAGGCAATGACCCGGCCTCCACCACCACGCGCAAGGCCTACGATCTGCTCGCGCACGGCTTCGGGCCCGGATTCAACGGCCCGCTGCAGATCGTCGCCCCGGTGCAGTCCAGCGCGCAGGTGACCGCGTTCGACCAAATTGTCGCGCAGATCGCCAAGCAGCCCGGCGTCGCCGCCGCCAGTCCCGCCGCCCTCGTCGGCCACAGCGGCGGGCCGCAGGTCGCCATGGCGATTGTGTACCCGACCACCGCGCCGCAGGACAAGGCGACCTCCGACCTGGTGTCGCACCTGCGCTCGGCCACCATCCCGGCCGCCTCCGCGAGCACCGGTCTGCATGTTCTCGTCGGCGGGCAGACCGCGATCTTCGACGACTTCTCCACGATCATCGCAGGCAAGCTGCCGCTGTTCATCGGCGTCGTGGTGGCGCTTTCCTCGCTGCTGTTGCTGGCCGTCTTCCGCAGCCTGGTGATTCCGGCGACCGCGGCGGTGATGAACCTGTTGTCCGCGGCGGCGGCGTTCGGCGTGATCACCGCGGTGTTCCAGTGGGGCTGGCTGGACCGGCTGATCGGCGTGGACCGGGCCGGGCCGATCGAGGCCTTCCTGCCGGTGATGGTGTTCGCGATCCTCTTCGGGCTGTCCATGGACTACGAGGTGTTCCTGGTCGCCCGCATGCACGAGGAATGGCAGCATTCGAAGGACAACGCCCACGCGGTCGGCCACGGCCTGGCGGTGACCGCGCGCACCATCACCGCCGCAGCCGCGATCATGGTCCTGGTCTTCGGCGCGTTCATCCTCGGCGGCGAGCGAGTGATCAAGCTGTTCGGCCTCGGCCTGGCGGCGGCGGTCCTGCTCGACGCGATGATCGTACGTTCCCTGATCGTCCCCGCGCTGATGTTCGCTTTCGGCCGGTCCAACTGGGCGCTGCCCAAGGCACTGGACCGGATCATCCCGCGCCTGAATGTCGAACCGGCCGTCGAGGAAGCACCCCAGCCTCCGGCGAGCGAGCCGGAGGAACTGCCGATTCGCACCCCGAGTTAGGAGGGCGATCGGCCGCCTCGCGGCGCGACTTAGCGGGTCTGGTCCGGGCGGACCAGACCCGCCTCGTAGGCGATGATCACGGCGTGAACACGGTCCCGGGCACCGATCTTCGCCAGGACCTTACTCACGTGAGTCTTGATCGTGGACTCGGATAGCAGCAGTCGCGTGGCGATTTCGCTGTTGGTCAGCCCCGAGGCGATGCCCAGGCGCTGGCCCATGCCGAGAGAGAAGGCCCCGGCGCGCTTGCGGGCGATGCTTTGCAGCCCGGCCAGCTCGATGACCTCTTGCACCCTGCGGCGCGCAATGCCGTGGGTGAGCGCGGGCGCGTTGAGGTGGTTGAAGGCCGAGCGGCCCGGGTGGATGGACTTGGCTTCCAGCAGCGCGCCGACTTCCTGCAGTGGCGCGGAATGCTTGTCGTAGCGGCAGCCGTTGACGACGACCGAGCCGCTGGTCGGCGCGTCCAGTCCGATGACCATCCGCATCGTGGTCGACTTGCCGGCGCCGTTAGGGCCGAGAAAGCCCGTCACGACGCCTGGCTGGACAACAAAGTTCAGGCCGTCTACAGCAGACTCTCGCCGTATTTCTTCACGACGTTATTGACCTCAATCATGCGCCCTCCTCGCGTTCAGATCCTTTCCGCAGCTGTTGCTCCCTGCGGCGATGTCTTCACGCTAGGGCGGCACAGCCCCGACCCCCGGTACCACGGACTGAAAATGGACGGGCGGCCGTACCGCGGTACCGCCGCCCAATCAGACCAGAGGATGACCAGTCCTGTCCGTTTCACGCCACTCCCGCAGCCGGCAGGTGCGCTGCCGTCTGCGGGAGCGAGGTAGGTGCCGGGGCGGCGCCGGTGCCCTAGGGTGCGCCGCCCCGGCACGTCTATTGCGTGCCTGACCTGGCTAGCCTTAGCCGAGGGTCCATTGCTGGTTGCTGCCGCCGTTACAGGCCCACAGTTCGACCAGCGCGCCGTCGGCGGTGGACGCTCCGGTCACATCCAGGCAGAGTCCTGATTGCACTCCGGTGATGGTGCCGTTGGAGTTCAACGTCCACTGCTGGTTGGTCTGGCCGTTACAGGACCACACGATCGCCTTGGTGCCGTTGGTGGTGCCCTTGCCGTTGGCATCCAGGCACAGCGTCGTACCGCCCACCGTCACGCTCAGCGCGCCGGAGGAGGTGTGCGTCCAGGTCTGGTTGGCCCCGCCACTGCACGCATAGATCTGCTGCTGCGTACCCAGCGTCGTGGTCGAGTTCGGGTCGTCCAGGCACTTACCCGCACCCACCGCGTGCAAGGCGCCCGAGGTGCCCCCGCCGCCGCCACCACCACCGCCGCCGGACGAGCCACCAAGCGCGTTGAGGGTGGAGGTGTAGGCGGGTTTGGGTTGGTAGTTGTTGTCGTACATGGTGGCGGCGCCGTAGCCGGAGAAGGTGCCGGGGATCCAGGAGTCGGCGTCGCCCACGCCCCATTGGCTCACCCCGACGCAGCGT
>NZ_DATNGK010000100.1:0-13826 GCF_035605935.1 Actinocrinis sp.
CATGCCCGCGCCCAGGATGATCGAGGTCAGGAATGACCCGCCCCGGTTGCGGTGCCAGACCACCCGGAGCGGAAGCAGCGGGTTGGCGATGCGCGACTCCAGGACCACGAAGCCCACCAGCAGCACCGCGGCGATGGTGAAGGAGACCAGCACGGAGGTCGTGGTCCAGCTGTTCTGCTTGGCGGCCTCGGTGAAGCCGTAGACCAGGGCGCCGATGCCGATGCTGGAGAGCACCGTTCCGGGCACGTCGTACCGGGTGTTGCCCTCGGCCTTGCTCTCCCGCACGATCGGCGCGGCAAGTGCCAGCGCGATGGCGGCGATAAAGATGTTCACGAACAAGCACCAGCGCCACGAGGTGTACTGCGTGAGCACGCCGCCGAGCAGCAGCCCGATCGCCGCACCCACTCCGGCGACGGCGCCGAAGACGCCGAACGCCTTGGCCCGGTCCTTCACGTCGGTGAATGTGACCGTGATGATAGAGAGTGCCGCCGGAGCGAGCAGCGCTCCGAAGACGCCCTGCAGCGCGCGGGCCGAGAACAGCATCGCCTCGTTTTGGGCCGCGCCCCCGAGCGCCGAAGCGCCGGCGAAACCGATAAGGCCGATCATGAATATCCGCTTGCGCCCGACGTAGTCGGCGATCCGGCCGCCGAGCAACAGCAGGCCGCCGAAGGCCAGCGTGTACGCGGTGACGATCCACTGGCGGTTTGCGTCGTCGATGTGCAGCGCCAGCTGCGCTGAGGGCATCGCGATGTTCACGATGGTCCCGTCGACGACCACCATCAGCTGCGCGATGGACACGACGATCAGCGCCAGCCACCGCTTCGGGTCCGGCGCGGACAGCGGGTCCGGTGGATGCGAGCCGTTCGTCGCGGCGCGTGAGACAGCGGTGTTTTCAGACATGGATTCCCCTCCAAGGGTCTTGCAAGCGCACCCCGTAAGCGCGCGAGTTTGAACTCCGCGTCGTTGACGAACGAATCTACGACCCGGCACTGACAATTGCGGGAGGGCCGCTACTCGCGGCGGTCACCCTTGGCCGCTGCGCCCTCGTCGCGACAGCATGACCGCAGCAGCGGGATCACGACGTCGTCCACTACATGCTTGCTGTACGTCTCGTCGAACGGCTCATCTGAAGTCAGCTTGCGGGTGAGGATCAGCGCGTACATGACCTCGTGCAGCACTTCGGGATCGGCGTCCGATGAGATCTCGCCTCGATCGGCGGCGTTGCGGATGATGGTCTCGTTGATGCAGTGCTTGGACTCGTAGGTGCACTCGTGCACCGTGCGCCCGAGCGCCGGGTTCCGGGCCGCCGCGGTCAGCACACCGGTGATGACTTCGCCGTCCGGACTGTTGATGAACTCGCAGGCGCGCGACATCAAGGCCATGAGGTCGCCGCGCAGCGAGCCGGTGTCCGGAGCTTCCGGGGTGGGCCCGAACCGGCTGACCAGCGCCTCCGCCACGAGCCCCGGCTTGTCCGGCCAGGTGCGGTAGATCGTCGCCTTGCTGGCGCGAGCGCGCGTGGCGACCGCGTCCATGGTCATCCGGTCGTATCCGACCTCGCCGAGCAGTTCGAACACCGCGTCGCAGATCGCTTCGCGCCGCTCCGGACCGCGCCGGGAGCCGCGCGGCTCCGGCAGGTCAAGCCCGCGCACATCGATCTGGGTGTCGACCACGATGCCCTTCCTTCCCGGCGGTTCTCCGGTGTACGGAACCGTTTCGTATCGGAACTCTACCCGCAGCCGCCTGCTGTACGAAACCGTTTCGTACAGTAATTAATGTGATCCATGTCACAGCGGTCAGCCCGCCGTCGCGTCCATGTTCCCGGTCGGCCCTCGACGGCACAAGAAGGCGCCCGGGAGCGCGAAACCTGCCAACATATGTTGGCCAACGCTTGTTGACTTTTGCTGAACCGCAGATCTACGCTGAAAGCGAGACGGAGCGAATCAGAAGGCGGTGACGCAAGATGGCCGAGACTGTGTACTCAGACCAGGAAGTCGTGATCGTGGGAGCGGGGCCGACCGGGCTGCTCCTCGCCGGGGACCTCGCGGCGCGCGGGGTGGCGTGCACTGTGCTCGAGCGGCGCGTCGGCCCGCCGGACACGACCACCACCCGCGCATTCGCGGTCCACGCCCGCACCTTGGAGCAGCTTGACGCGCGCGGTCTGGCCGACCGGCTGATCGAGACCGGCACCACGGTGGACGGCCTCCGGTTGTACGGCAAGGTGTCGATTTCCTTCGCGCAACTGCCGAGCCGCTTCCCCTACTTGCTGGTCACGCCGCAGTTCAACGTGGAGCGGCTGCTGGAGGAGCGGGCCGTCGCTGCGGGAGCGCGGGTTGTGCGCGGAGTCAGCGTCGTCGGCTTGAGTCAGGACGCCGAGGGCGTTTCGGTGCATGCGCAAGAGTCGGAGTCCGGGGACGAGATCGAGTACCGCGCGAAGTACGTGGTCGGCACGGACGGCGTGCACAGCATCGTGCGTAACGCGCTTGGGCTGCCTTACCCCGGTCAACCGGTTGTCCGTTCCCTGATGCTCGCCGATGTGCGTTTCGCCGAACCGCCGACGGACGTACTGACGGTTGCCGCAGTCGGCGACGTCTTCGCCTTCGTTGCGCCGTTTGGTGACGGTTGGTACCGGACCTTCTGCTGGAACCGCGATCACCAGGTGCCGCCGAGCGCTCCGCTTGAACTGTCTGAAGTTCGCGAGGTGCTTGAGCGCGCGTTCGGAACCGACTTCGGCTTGGCTGAGGCGCGGTGGATGTCCCGATTCCAAAGCGACGAGCGCCAGGTGCCCGAGTATCGGGTCGGGCGGGTGTTCCTGGCCGGGGACGCCGCGCACTGCCACTCGCCGGCCGGCGGCCAGGGCATGAACACCGGCATCCAGGACGCGGCCAACCTCGGCTGGAAGCTGGCCGCGGTGCTCAACGGCCGGACCGCCGATCCCGAGCGGCTGCTGGACAGCTATCACGCCGAACGGCACCCGGTCGGGCGGCAGGTGCTTCGCAGCAGCGGCGCCCTCGTGCGGCTCGCGCTGATCAAGTCGCTGGCTGCGCGTACCGCGCGCGACGTGCTCAGCAGCGCTGCGGTGCGGGTCCCGGCCATCGCGCACCGAGCGACGGACACGGTAAGCGGCATCGGCATCGATTACGGGAAGGTGCCCAGCTTCAACCCGGAGCCCGACGCGCACCCCGCTCCCGGTATCGGCAAGCGCATCGGCGACGTGAATCTCACCGGCGGACGGCTGTATGAGCAGCTGCGCGATGGCCGCTTCGTGCTTATCGGTCAATCCGCCGATGACGCGCGCATCGTCGACGGCTGGAAGGACGACGTCACCTATGCCGTGAGCGCGGAGGCGCAACACGCATTGCAACTCGTACGCCCCGACGGTTACGTGGCGTGGGCCAGCGACGAAGCAGACCCGGCGGCACGTGCATCCGCAGTGCGTAAGGCGTTGACTGTGTGGTGTGGCGAGTCCCGGTGACTCGAGAGCAAGATGCGTTACATGGGGACGAGTGGAGGTGGTGGACATGGACATGCAGCAGGAGCTGGAGGCGCGTTTCGCGGATCGCTCTGCTGCGGGCCGCCGCCTGGCCGCTCGTCTGGAGCACCTGCGTGACCAACGACCGGTGATCCTCGGGCTACCGCGCGGGGGCGTGCCGATCGCGTATGAAGTCGCGCAGGCGCTCGGCGCGCCGCTGGACGTGATCGTCGTACGCAAGCTCGGTGTGCCTTGGCTGCCGGAGCTGGCCATGGGCGCGATCGGCGAGGACGGAAGCCGCGTCGTAGATCGCGCCCTGCTGCGACATGAGCGGATCGCCGACGACCTGCTCGCCGAGGTAGAGGAGCGCGAATCGGCGGAGTTGCGCCGGCGCGCGCAGATCTATCGGGCCGGCCGGGATCCGGTCTCGATCGACGGCCGGCTGGTCGTGCTGATCGACGACGGCATCGCCACCGGCGCGACCGCGCGGGCCGCCTGCCTTGTGGTGAAGCAGCGCGCAGCGGCGCGGGTAGTGCTGGCCACTCCGGTGCTGCCGCCCGACTTGATCAGTCCGCTGGGCCGGGTCGCCGACGAACTGGTATGGCTGTGCGCTCCGGACCCCATGGTGGCGGTCGGCAACTGGTACGAGGACTTCGAACAGCTCACCGACGCCGAGGTGGTCGACCTGCTGGCCCGCGCCGGGCAGTCCCGCTGACGATGTAGCGCAACGGATAGAGCGCAGTGCGGATCAGGCGCAGTGCGGATCAGGAAGCTGAGATGCTGACTGCCGTGATGCCGTCCAACGTACCCACATAAGCGCGGTTCTGGCCGAGGGTAGGCGACGCGAAGTGCGGACCCTTCCCGACCTGCACCTGCGCGATCTGCTTGCCGGTGCGCTGATCGAGTGCGTAGAGGATCCCGGCGCCGTCGTCGATGGACCACACCGCCCCGCCGCCCACGGCCGGCGGGTCGCCCGCGGACTGCGGATCGGCTTGCCAGAGTACGGATACGCCTCTGGCGTCTACGGTCACAGCCCTGATGCCGCCGCGACACGGCAGGTAAGCCGTCGACCCGTCTACCGCCGCGGCGCCATACGCCGCGCACAGCGGCACTTCCGCGAGCTGCCCGCCGATCCCGCCGAGATGATCAGGGCTCAATACGTAGGCGGTGCCGCGCTTTCCGGCGATCAGAACGTATCCGTTGACCACCGCGGGCGACATGGAACCGAGGTCGAGGTCGGCGGCGTTGTCGGCGGACCACGCGGTAGGAGCGAAGAAATCCGCCCGCTTCAGCTCCGGGGTGAGTGCGAGCACTGAGTCGCTGCCGTCATAGTTCCCGGTCTCGGCGCCGTTGCCCACCGCGGCCAGCAGAGTCTGGCCACGCACGACGAGGCCGCCGGGCGTCCAGATGCCGCCGTTGCGCGGGGTCGGCACTCCATACGAGAGCTGATTGCCGCTGCCACTGGCCGGGATCGCGACGACCGAACCCACATAGTTGCCGCAGTCGCCGGCCAAGCCGCCGTACGGGATGTACACCCGGCCGAACGCGACGGTCAGAGCCGATCGTTCCTGCGCGTCCGCCGGAACGCCTGCGGCCGGCTCGGCCGATCGGGTCCACCGCACCGCGCCGGTCGTGGGATCGAGCGCGGCGAGAATGTGATGCCTGCCCTCGGTTTCGGCGAGGACGAACAGGGAGCCGGTGACCGGGTCGTAAGCCGGCGTCGCGGTGATACCGAGCGGATCGATGTTGCCGCAGGGCAGCTGGGAGAGCGGTTCGGGGCGACCAACTGTCGAATGCCACAGCACGTGGCCGTCCGCGGGGGACAGGCCGTAAACCGAGTCGTCTTCCGTCGCTGCGATGACTAAACCGCCGAGGAGCAGCGGCTGACCGTATACCGCACCGTCGAGGTGTGCACGCCACGCGACGCCCAGTTTTCCGGGATGCGTGACGCCGGAAGCGGCACCGTTGCGTGCGTTGTCGCGATGGAACGTGACCCAATCGGACGCGCCGACAGCGAGCGGGGTGCCCGTGGCGGTGGCCTGCGGCATAGGTGTCGACGGGTTCGTAGACGCCACCGATGGAGCCGTTCCGCCGCCTGACGAACACGCCGAAGCTAACGCGGCAAACGCTCCGAAAGCGGCCGTGATCACGAACCTGCGACTACGCATCGCCCCAGTCTCGCAGCGGCTACGAGTTAACGCATGATCGGATATGACTCCGTAAGAACCTGGCGAAGCATCCGCGATCTTGGGTGGCGTCCGCGAGCCCGCGCTGCGTCACGATCCCATCGGCAGCAGCAGGATCGGCGTCGTCGTCGGCTGTACCGAGCCGTGCGCGGGCTCGACGGTCAGACCGATCGTCTGCGCGTCGCCGAGACCGTGCGCCACGATCGGCTTCGGATTGCCGGCGGCAGGAAGCGCCAGCAGGCCGCCGGAGCGGGCACCGCTCGGACCCATCATCCAGAGCTGATAGGCCTTGCCCGGAGGCGGGGCGGCGAGGCCGGTGAACGAGATCACCGCCTCATCGCGGCTGCGCGAGTCCAGCACTGCCGCGTAACCACCCGTGCGTACCTCGGCGCTACCCTTTCGCACGTCCGGGGCGGAGAGAAGTTGCTGCATGACGCCGGCCTGCTGCGACAGCGCGTTGATCTGTTGCTGCTGGCTCGCGGTGTGCACGCCGAGGCCGATCGCTACGCCGGCGAGTGCGGCCGCCGCGGCCCAACCGGCCCAGGCGGAACGACGCAACCGCCGCCGACTCGGGGCAGCGCCGATAGGCGTAACCTGCGCGCCGGACTGCCGAGCAGCTGGTTCGCGCTCGCCGATCTCGCCCGTCTGACCTTCCTCACGTGCGCCGCCCTCACGCCCGCTTCCGCTGCGGCCGCCGAACTCGGCGTCGACCTCGGGCGGTAGCTGACGAGTCACCGCGACCCGTGCGTCGACGGCGGCCTTGAGCCGCGCCGGAGCCTCCAGCGCCACGGCCTTCGCCAGCACCGACGTGACTTCGCGCAGCTCGGCTACCTCCTGGCGGCACGCCGCACACTGCGCCAGGTGCTCCTCGAACGCCTCCCGCTCCGCAGGGTCGAGCGCGTCGCACACATACGCACCGGTCAGGGTGTGCACATCCGGCATCGCGTTCATGCTCATCGCCCCACTCCCAGGCAATCGCGCAGCCTGGCCAACCCGTCGCGCATCCGCGTCTTGACGGTGCCTAGTGGAACCGCGAGCAGCTTCGCGACCTGCGGATATGTGTACCCGTTGTAGTACGCCAAGGTGACCGACTCGCGTTGCAACTCGGTGAGCCCGCCGAGGCAGTGGCGCACCCGCTGCTGCTCAAGCCGGTTTTCCACGGTCTCGACCACGTCGTCGTAGTCGACCACGGCCGAAGCACGCGCCAGCCGCACCTCGCGGTCCTCGGCCGCCTGCTCGGAACGCACCCGATCGACCGCGCGCCGGTGCGCCATGGTCATCACCCAGGCCTGCGCGGAGCCGAGCTGCGGGTTGAAGCGGCTGGCGGTGCGCCACACTTCCACCAGAACCTCCTGCGCCACCTCCTCGGCCTGCGCAGGGTCCCGCAGGATCCGCCTGGCCAGGCCGAAAACCGGCCCGGCGAAGGTCGTGTAGACCTGATCGAACGCGTCCCGATCACCGAGCGCGACCCGGCTCAGGCAGTCCTCGGGCGTCGGCCGGCGCGCGGCAGGACCGGCGGTCTCGGGGCTCGGCACAGTGATCCTCACCACCTTACTTCGAAGCCGCCGGCTCGGCGGATTGGCGCGACGCGCAGCTTCTCAGCCGTGTCGCCGGCAAGCCACTTCGGTCCGCGTTGATCCGCAACCGGCTTTCCGCCGTGTGTGCAATCCGATGCCGCAACTCGAACGGTACGAGCCAGAGGGTGAGTACATGCACGGACTCGCTCCTGAGCTGAGGCGAACACCGCGCCGCCACCGGTCAACGTCGCCGGCTGGCATGCCGCCGGCCGTTCGTGCCATGCGCGCCGAGTTCAAGCGCACCGGCGTCCAGCGCGTCGGTGAGATCCTGCGGCATCGGCTCGACGCCGAGCACGCCCAGGGCGAAATCGCGCACCAGGCCGTGCCAGTAGCCGGGACGCTCCAGCATGGCGTGCCGGGCGCCGCTTACCTGCCAGAAGCAGATCCGGTCCGCCGCGCCCGCGGCCCGCTGTACATATGCGAGCGAGCCGGCGGGGCTGGTCATCGAATCGCGATCGCCGTGCGCGACCAGCACGGTGCGCCCGGCGAGCTGTGCGAACGGCTCCCGCTCAGGCAGCCACGGCGCGAGCGCGGCGACTCCTCGCACCGCCGGGTGCCCCGCGACCCGCAGCGCGGCGCGCCCACCCATCGAGTGGCCGACGAGCACCACTGGGACCTCGCCGAACCGCCGCCCGATCTCTTCCAGCGCCCAATCGGCGTCCTGGACCGGATCGGCGCGCGAGTCATTCCAACCCCGGTAGCGATTGCGCAGCAGCGCCACGCAGGTCCCCGCCTTGCCCGCCGCATCCAGAATCGCCGGAGCGAACATCCGTATCCGGGCCAGCGGCAGGCTGCCGCGCGACACCGGTTCCCGGCTGGTCGACCGGCCGCCGTGAATGAGCAGCACGACGCCCGTGGTCCGCGGGCCGCGCGCCATGATCCGCAACCGTGGCCGCAGCTCAGCCGCGTTGTCGAGTGGGGGGAAACGAGCAGCGCGAGCCTCGGCTTCGCGCCCGCCAAGTTGGTACCGCAGCGTCGTCTCCTTTTCCTCTGCCGCCGCTTCCGCTTCAGCGGTCGCGCCGTGTCGCTCGCAAGTCTGCTCCGTCACGTTACGCAGTTCGTAGCAGGCGGCGGTCCGGTTTGGCGCTGCGGCGGACGGACCGCACCGCGTTACTGCGCTCTGCCCGCGGCGCGCTGGACCAATCGACGACACGCCTATCCGTGCGATGCGTATCCGTGCCAGACGGATGCGCGCGATCCCAATCCGGGCGACACCAATCCGGCGCGGCCCGCGCGCCGAACCAGTACCGAAGCTGCTACCCGAAAGGGGCGTGATCGATGACTCAGCCGACGGCGGATCGGGCCGAACCGGCCAAGGGAAACGCGGCAGGTCGCGCAAGAGTCGCGGTCATCGGGTCCGGAGTCTCCGGACTGACCGCCGCCTACCTGCTGCAACGGCGCTACGACGTGGCTCTGTTCGAAGCAGATCCGCGGCTCGGCGGCCACGCGCACACCCACGAGCTGGCCGGGCACGGCGGCCGCTCGATCGCGGTGGACAGCGGGTTCATCGTGCACAACCTGCGGACCTACCCGCTGCTCACCCGGCTTTTCGACGAACTCGGCGTAGCAACGCAGGACACTGACATGTCCATGAGCGTGCGCTGCGATGGCTGCGGCCTCGAATACGCCGGAGCGCGCGGACTGCTCGGTCTGTTCGCCAGGCCGGACACGGCGCTGCGACCCCGGTATCTGCGCATGCTCGGCGAAATCAAACGGTTTCATCGGCAAGCCCGACGGCTGTTGCGCGAACCGCCCGAGCAGGACGACCCAGGCCTCACCCTTGGCGGTTTCCTGAGCCGCGGCGGGTATTCGCGGTTCTTTGCCGACCACTTCATGGTGCCGCTGGTCTCGGCGGTGTGGTCCACCGGATCAGTGCTCGTAGAGCGGTACCCGGCGCGGTACTTGTTCCGCTTCCTCGACCACCACGGCATGCTCGCGGTGACTGGATCGCCGCGGTGGCGCACAGTGGTCGGTGGATCGCGCACGTATGTCGAGCGAGCCGTCAAAGGTCTGACCGCAGTGCACATCTCCACTCCCGTGCGCGCGGTCGACCGCGGCGCTGACGGCGTGCGGATCGTGGACGATGCCGGCGAGGAGCACACAGCCGACCGCGTGGTGATCGCCACGCACGCCGACCAGGCGCTGCGGTTGCTGGCCGACCCGACCGAGGCCGAGCGGACGGTGCTCGGCGCGATTCCGTATTCGTGCAATGAGACGTTGCTGCACACCGACGCCGAGCTCATGCCGCGCGCCAGCGCCGCACGCAGTTCGTGGAACTACCTGCTCTCCGGCTGCGCGAAACGTCCGGCGACCGACGGCCACACCGGGCAGGCCGCAGTCGTCA
This sequence comes from Actinocrinis sp., assembly GCF_035605935.1. GTDB lineage: Bacteria > Actinomycetota > Actinomycetes > Streptomycetales > Catenulisporaceae > Actinocrinis. The sequence continues at coordinate 9,577 of NZ_DATNGK010000100.1, forward strand.
GCTACGACATGAATCGGCTGCACCGCTTGGACGAGCCGGCGAACTACCTGGTCACGATGAACGCCACGGAACGTATCCGGCCAGAGCGGGTACTGGCCAGGATGATGTACGAGCACCCCGTCTACACGCCGGAATCCGTCGCGGCGCAATCCCGCCTGCCGCTGCTGAACACGGCGAAGACCGCTTTCGCAGGGGCCTACCACGGTTGGGGATTCCACGAGGATGGCTGCGCTTCCGGCGTGGCAGCCGCCGCCGCATTCGGAGTGACGTGGTGAACGTGCGCGCGAACGCATCTGGCGACAGGGCGCTGATCCCGGCTACCGAGAACGGCGCTGCGCTCTACACGTGCCGGCTGCGACACGTGCGGACAGAACCGATCCGCAACGATTTCACGTACAGGACATACCTTTGGCTGATCGACCTCGACCAGCCACCGCGCATGCCCGGCCCGCTGCGGTTCCTCGCCGGGTTCCGCGCATCGGACCACCTTGGTGATCCGGCGCTCTCACTGCGGCGAAACGTGGACCAGTACCTGGCGCAGCACGAGATCGACCTCACCGACGGCAGGGTGCTGATGCTCGCCGGAGCGCGCGTCTTCGGACACGTATTCAATCCGCTCAGCGTGTACTGGTGCTACGACCGCGATGGCGAACTGCGGTGCGTCATCGCGGAGGTTCACAACACTTACGGTGGACTGCACTGCTATCTGCTCACGCCGGACGAACTGGGCCGGGCGAGCACTGATAAGCAGTTCTACGTCTCGCCGTTCATCCCGATCGAGGGAACCTACCGGATGCTGCTGCCCGAACCGGGCGACCGGCTCGCGCTCTCCATCCGGCTCGATCAGCCAGGGCGTGCGCCCTTCGTCGCGAGCCTGCGCGGCGCGCGACGACCCGCGACGCCCAGGAACGTGCTGCGCACCGCGCTGCGGCTACCGCTGGCACCGCAGCTTGTCAGTGCCCGGATCCGCGTGCAAGGCATCAAGCTTTTCCTACGCGGTCTGAAGGTGATTCCCCGCCCGACCGAGACGGTAAGCGGTAGGCGGTAAGCGTTTGTGACTTAGCGCGCCAACAGTGCCCGCCCGGCATGACCGCGCGAGCCGGCACCGGCCCCAGCCGTCGCGGGCGCCTCGTGCCCGGCATCGCGTGCCGACCGCACGAGCAACTGCCGCGCCTCGTGGTCGCTGAGGTCGGGGTACTCGTCGTACCACTCGTGCACCGGTCGCGGCCACGGCATCTCGCGCACGCACACCAGCGCGTCGACCTGTCCGGCGAGCTGTTGCAGGGCGCTGCGGACTCCCACCGGCACGGCGAGCATCAACGCTTCAGCACCGCGGCGGCGCAGGATCGTCGCCGCCACCGAAGCACCCGCGCCAGTCGCGACGCCCGCGTCCACGAGCACTGCTGTTCGCCCTTCAAGCGGCTGCTGCGGTAGCTGCTCACGCAGCGCGCGACGCAAGTCCTCGGTGCGCGCACCGGCGTGCTCGGCCGTCTTGTGCAGCAGTTCCGGATCGACGCCGAGCCGCACGGCCAGCGGAAGATTGAGAACCGACACGCCCTCCTCGCCGACCGCGCCGAGCACTCCCGGCGGACAGCCGGGTACGGCCAACTCGTGCACCAGGACCGCATCCAACGGCGCCCCGAGCACGGCGGCCAGGTCCACGGCTAATGGCACCCCACGTGGCGCCAGGGCGACCACTACAGGCCGCTCCGGCCGGCGTTTGCGCACCTGCTCGGCCAATCGGCGAGCGGCATCCGCGCGGTTGTGGAAGGTCATCGTCAGCCCACCGCCCTCCCGGTCGCACTCCGGAGACTTCATCCTCGCAGCCGTCTCCGATTTCAGGAAGGGCCTGGCGATCTAACGTCAGGTAGCACGGCCGTTCGATCTCCGTTAACTTCCGGAGCCGGCCGCTGCGCGGCGACTTCGCGGCTGCTGCGCGGTCACGGCGTGGCTGCCGCGGATTCGGTCATCCGGCCGGTCCCGTGCCCAGCGTGACCGACGCGGTCCGCGTCTGGCCGAACTGGTCAGTCCAGCCGACCATCACCGACTGGCCGGGGTGATCGCGGTCGATGAGCGTGACCAGCGTGTTCGGCGAGTCGACCGCCATGCCGCCGAGCGAGGTGATCAGATCGCCCGCCGTCAGGCCCGCGGCCTGCGCAGGCTCTCCCGGCAGCACGTCCACCACCGCGGCGCCGTCGGCCGATGACGCCGCTCCGACCGCGACGCCGAGCTGCGCGGTGGGACCGATGTGCACCGTGGCCGAGGAGGTCCCGGCCGCGATCCGCTTGCCGATCGGCAGCGCGGCAGTGATCGGGATCGCGAACCCGGCGGTGCTGCTCCTACCGCGGAACTGGTAGGTGCTGCCGGCCGCCGTGGTGATACCGATGACTTTGCCCGAGGCCGCCACCAGCGGGCCGCCGGAGTCGCCGGGCTGGACGTTCGCCTTGACCTGGATCAGGCCGGTCAGCTGCTCCGAGCTGCTGGATGACTGGTCGGAAGCGGTGATCGACTGGTTAAGCGCGGTGATGGTGCCTGCCGCGATGGTCAGCGAACCAGTACCGCCTGCATTACCGACCGCCGCAACCGGTTGGCCGACCGATGGCTGCGTAGACGTATCAAGAGGCGCGGTAGCCAGGCCCTGCGCGGCCTGTAGCTGCAGAAGCGCGACGTCGTGCGAGCGGTCGTAGCCCGCGACGGTGGCGGTATACGTGCGTCCGTTGCCGACGTCGGTGACCTGGACTGCTGTGGCGCCCTCGATGACGTGATTGTTCGTCAGCACCTCACCATTGGATGTGAGCACAACGCCGGTGCCGGCCGCCTGCTCCTGCTGCTCGCCGAGGGTGCTGTTGACGAGCACCAGGTCGGGGAAGATCGAGCTGAACTGTGTCGGCCCGGAGTTGTTCGAGCCGCCGCCCTGGTTCGGGCCGGGCCCCACCGGGGAGCCGCGGTCAACGAAGTACGCCGCGATCGCCGCGCAGATCACGATCAGCACGAACGCCGAGCGTGCTCTCATCCGTCGGCCTCACTTCCGGTGCAGGGTAGGACTTCCGGTGCTCGGCAGGACGGCTGCGGCCGGGGAATCGGTGGTCCGGTCGCACTCGGTGCGAGCGTCGCCGGTCAGATCGCAGTGTTGGACGCCAACGAGTGCCCGCGATCGCCGGCCCGGAAACCAGCTGGGGCGAGCCGCAGGTGCGCCACGGCGTTCACGATGTCCAGCACCTTCAGCATCGCCGGCAACCGGGCGCGCAGCACAGCACCAGGTCAATCGCATCGCGAAACCGGTGCAAATCAGGGCTACCCAACCATTCCCGCGCCCTGTACTCTCCTGTCGCAACGGCGCGCAACAGCGCCGTAACGCGGTCGTCAGAGGGTGAACGGCCGCGCATGACGATCCGTCCGATCCTAAGGACCTGTTTCATGCGAGCGTTCACCCGAACTCTGCGTCCTGCCATGCCCAAAGTCAGTGCGCACAAGCTCTCCATCGCCGCCGCGGCCACCGCTGCCGCACTCGTGCTCGGCACGCTGACCGCGGCCACCGCGCAGGCCGCCAGCGTGGCCACCGGCGACAGCCGCTCAGTCAGCCAGCCCTCGCTCCCGGGAGTCTGCCAGACCCTGACGGCGAGCCTGGCCACGAGCAACGAGCAGTTCTCCAGCGGCAACGAAGCCAATCCGCCGGACACCTCCCGGATCCAGAACGCGCTCAACGCGTGTAAGGGAACGAATAAGTCGGTCGAGCTGACCAACAGCGGGAGCAACAACGCGTTCCTGTCCGCGCCGCTGACCATTCCCACCGGCGTGTACCTGGTGATCAACGCCGGCACCACGCTCTACGCCACCCGCGTGGCCAGCCAGTACCAGTCCAGTTCCTCGGACAAGTGCGGCGCGATCTCCAGCAGCGACAACGGCTGCAACCCGTTCATCAAGGTCTCCGGAGCCAACTCAGGCATCGAAGGCATCCGCAACAGCAGCGGCTCTCAGGGCACCATCGACGGCCGCGGCGGCCAGACCATGTGGGGCACCTCGACCACCTGGTGGCAGCTGGCCACGACCGCGGGCAACGAGAGCAAGAAGCAGAACAACCCGCGCCTCATCGTCCTCTCCGGCGCCAACAACGCCACCCTCTACGACATCAACCTGACCAACGGCGCGTTCTTCCACGTCACCTACAAGAGCGGTAACGGCTTCACCGCCTGGGGCGTGCGCATCAAGACCCCGGCCACCGCCCGCAACACCGACGGCATCGACCCGGA
>NZ_DATNGK010000101.1:0-8374 GCF_035605935.1 Actinocrinis sp.
AGGCGGCGCGACGATCCCGCAGAACCTGCACGCGCTGTGCCGCAGACACCACCGGCTCAAGACCGCCGGAACATGGAACGTCGTGCGTGGCAGTGAGGGTGAGGTGGTGTGGAGCGCACCGACCGGACACCGCTACCTCACGTGAGCAGAACCCTATGCGGCATGACACGGGAGAACCGGCGGGTCCGCTGGTACCCGCTTTTCTAACAATCTGTGCACGCGTGTCCCGCGTTACCCTCGTCCGCCGTCGGCGAAGCTATCGCGAGACCCCCAGCGCGCAAGGACGTCTGTGCTCGAGAACCGTTGTGAACGAGACTCGCCGCTGTACTCCAGCCGCGTAGCGGAGATGTCATCGCGGGGGTTTATGGGGGAAAAGCGGGACGGCGGCCGGCGGTTCGAGGGTGGGGAAAAGCGGGTTGTCCAGCTGAGCGGGACAAATGCGGCCAGGGGTTTCCCAGATGCCGATCAGGCGACGAGGTCGGCCCTGTGATCCGAGGCGTGTCGCGGGCCGGGCAGTGCGCGAGCCAATTCGAGTCGTCGTACCGCCTCGCGCAGTAACTCGGGCGGCTGCACGTATGGCAAGCGCACGTATCGCTCGAAGGTCCCTGCGTCCGCGCCGAATCGCGGTCCGGCGTGTAGAAGCACCCCGTGGGTCTGCGCACGCTGCGACAGCGCGGTCGCCTCTTCGCGGTCCATCCGCAGCCACAGGCAGAGCCCGCCCTCCGGTACTCGGTAGGTCCAGGCTGGGAAGGTCTCGCTGACGGCTTGCATCAAGGCGGCGCGTTGTTCGCGCCAGGCGCGCCGGTGTTCGTCCAGATAGTTCTGCTCGCCGCGCAGCACGGCGACCGCCGCCACCTGGTCGAGGATCGGCGAGGCCAGATCCATCGCGGCGCGTGCGGCGGCGAGTTCGTGCACGATCCGCACCGGCCCGCGCAGCCAGCCGATCCGCAGCCCGCCCCAGAAGGATTTGGCCATCGAGCCGCAGACCAGCACCGCTTCGGCATCGACTGGCCGGATCGTGGCCGCGTAAGGCGGCGGCACCGGTACGTCGAGCGCCACCTCGGTGATGGTCTCGTCGGCCAGCAGCCAGGAGCCGGCCAATCTGGCCGCGCGCGCGATCGAGGCCTGAGCGTCCGCGTCCATCAGGTGCCCAGTCGGGTTCTGGAAGTGCGGGATCAGATATGCCAGTCGGGGCCGCAACTGCGCCAGCGCGTTCTCGTAGCTGCCAGGCACCCAGCCGCTTTCCTCCAGCGGGACCGGCATCGGCCGAGCTTGCGCGTTGCGGAACGTGTCGAGAGCGTTCGGGTATGTCGGGCTCTCCACGAGGACTCGGTCTCCGGCCCGGCACAGCAACCGGGCAACCAATGTGATCGCGCCCTGAGCCCCATTGGTCACCAGGATCTGGTCCGGGGAAGTGGGAAGTCCGCGAGCGGTGTAGTGGTCCGCGATGGCCTCGCGCAGCACTTCCAATCCGTAAGGAACATAGCCGCCGACTCCTGAGTGCGCGGGCAACTGTTCGGCTGCGGTCCGCAACGCTGATTGGAGCAGGGGCAGCGGCGCTATCGGCGCCGCACACATCAGGTCGATGACGTCGCGATCCTGGCCGGTGGTCTGCCAGCCGCCGGAAGTTCGTGCGGCCGCTCCATCCGGCAGCGAGACGTAGCTGCCCGAACCTTGCCGGCTGACGGCGAACCCTGACTCGCGCAGCAGCGAATACGCGGCAGTGACCGTGGTTCTGCTGACCTCGAGCGCCTCGCTCAGCGAACGCTCAGCAGGCAGGCGGGTGCCGAGTGCAAGGCGGCCGTCCAGGACCAGCCCGGTGATCCGCTCAGCGAGCGCGGCCTGCAGTGGCCTTGCCCGGCCGGTGCCTTCCGTGCTGCGCCATGGCCCGAGCCGCTGTGCGAGCTGGTTCGGTCCGATTGTCGGTGTTGGCGCGGACATCAGGCCACCTTCTGCGAATTGGCTATCGAGGAAGCATCCAATCTTCTATCAGAATGGCATGAGAGGGCCAGACATTCAAGATTGGCAGGGAGTACGGCGATGTCATTCCGCAGCGAGAAGCCGAGTTCGACCACCGCGATGACCGACCAGCTGGAGCGCCAGTTCGCCGCCGGACGCGCTGACCGGATCAGCGACCCGTTCGACCTGAGCCGGATCGCTCGGCTCTGGCGGCGGTCCGGGCGCGGCACGCGCGCGTGATTCCGCGGCAACAGGCTGGCCAACGGCTTACGCAACTAACGGCCGGCCTGCTCCTTTACGGCGTCAGCGAGGCGTTGATGCTCGCCCCAGCGGTCGGAGTCGACCCCTGGGACGTCTTCCACACCGGACTGGCCCGCATCACCGGAATCCCGGTCGGCACCGTGCTGATCATCATCGGCGGCGTGGTGCTGATGCTGTGGATCCCGCTGCGCCAGCGCCCCGGACTCGGCACCGTCGCGAACATCTTCGTGATCGGCATCATCGTCGACGTGCTGCTCAGCGCGATGCCCGCCCCGCACGCGCTGTGGCTGCGCTGGGCGATGTTCGTCGCGGGCGTCGTGCTCAACGGCGTCGCCACCGGGCTCTACATCGGGGCCGGCCTGGGCGCGGGACCCCGCGACGGACTGACCACGGGCCTGGCTGCGCGCGGCCGATCGATCCGCGTGGTGCGTACCGGGATCGAGCTTTCGGTCCTGGCCGTGGGCTGGCTGCTCGGCGGCAATGTCGGCGCGGGCACGCTGATCTACGCCGTCGGCATCGGACCGCTGGTGCACCTCACGATCCCGTGGTTCGCGCGTCAACCGGCGGACGCGATGCGCAGTCCGGTGTCACTGGCCGCCCCGAGAGCCGAGACGTGCAGCGGTGTCGGCTGAGCTGCGTCAGCACTCGATCTGAATGTCGAACTTGGCGGCGACCTGCCGCAGCACCGAGTCCTGAGCGGCCAGGTGCGCGGCGATCTGCTCCTGCCCGTGTAGCAGCGCCTCAGCGTCCTTGAACGTCGCCTCCGACCGCTTGTCCGCAGCCTCAGCCTGCACGTTCTGACCCACCATGATGACCGAGAGCAGCACCAGTTGCAGGAAGGTCTGCGCGATCCAGGAGATGATCGCGGCCGTGCCGGCATGGATCGCCGCCGGGAGGCTGATCAGGTCGAACAGCGCGAACGCGTAAGCGCACCACATGCTGCCGACGACCTTGGTGATGAACAGCGCCAGCCGGGTGTTGAACCGGGTTAGCGCGGTGCCGGTCGGGTGCTGATCCGCGACCTTGACCGGGCCGTGCGCGTTGCGGTGCTCGATGTGCGGGTGGACCACGTGAACATGCAGCGTGCTCATCGTTTTTCAGCTTCCCCTCAGTAGCCGCCGTCCGTACGCCTGCCGCGTCGGGCGGAAAAGTCGAGTCAGGCTAGCGGCAATGCCGCACGCGCGGAACCGCGACGCGCGATCCGTGACGCAGGCCGGAAAGTCCGTTACCGAAACGCGTTGCTAAGCCCGGCGGTTCGCCCGCTCGCCTGCTCTGACGTGCGGCCTGCCGGTCGGCGTCGTTCGATGGAGCTATGCTGACCGATCTTCAGCGCAAGAAGCTCCAGCTGCGCTTCGCGCTCCTCGACACCGACGGGGACGGCAGGCTGACTCAGGACGATTACGAGCTGGTTTGCCTGCGACTGTGCGCGGCGTTCGGGCACTTGCCCGGCAGCGCGGGTTACGAGCGGGTGCGCGGCGCGTACCTCACCCTGTGGGAGCGGCTGCGCACTCGGATGGACCGAGACGGCTCCGGCGTGGTCAGCCTGCCGCAGTTCCTCGAATCCTGTCAGCGGTCGATCATCGAGCGGCGTGACGGCTTCGAGCGCAACCTCGCCGGGCTGATGGATGTTCTGTTCGACATCGCGGATGCGGATGGCGATGGATTGATATCGCTGCCCGACTTCACCTCTTGGCTGCACGCGTACGGCGTCGGGCCGCGCGACACTGTTCGCGCCTTCGACCTGCTCGACACGGATGAGGACGGGGTCGTAGACAAGGCTGAGATGATCGCGGCCGCCGAGCAGTTCTACCGCTCCGCCGATCCGGCCGAGGCGGGCAACCGCCTATTCGGCGCGCTGTGAGGCGCCGCGGATGATCACGATCTTGCTCACCGCCTGCGCCGTCGCGGTCCTCATCGTCGCGGCGGTGCTCATGCGTAGGCGCATTCGCGCACACGGCAGCCAGCACGGCCGGGCCGAGGCCGCCGCGGACTACGTCGCCATGTTCATGGTCACCATGTACACGGTCCTGCTCGCCTTCATCGTCATCGTGCTCTGGCAGCGCCTCGACGACATCAACAGCGACGTGCGCACCGAAGGCCAGGACCTCACCCAGCTGGTCTGGGTCGGCCAGCGCCTGCCCGCAGCCGATCGCGGCGCGCTGCGCAGCGCGGTCACCGACTACACCACCGCCGTGCTCGACCGCGAGTGGCCGCCGTCCGATCTCGCCGCGACCGGCGGCTCGGCGTTCGCGATCACCGGGCTGCGCGGCTACCTGGCCACCGCCTTCTCGCTCGACCAGCAGACCACGTTGCGCGACCAGGAGCTGTCCGTGCTCGATGACCTCTCCGCGGCGCGCGCCGACCGCATCGGCAAGTCGCTTGCCGGCAGTTACCCCGGCATCCTGACCGTCGCGCTCGTGCTGCTCAGCGCCGCCACGGTGCTGACCCCATTCCTGCTCGGACCGCGCGCGGAGCCGCTGAGCGTCCTCGGCATCGTGGTCACGATCGTCGTGGTCGGCGCGGCGCTAGCGCTGGTCATCGATCTGCAGAGCGAATTCGACGGCGCGTTCGCGGTCTCCCGCGTGCCGTTCCAGACCGTGCAGCAACAACTAACTGCCACGGCGCACTGAGCGGCGGCGACCGAGGCGCTAACCTGACGATATGCCGCGCTACGAATACCGCTGCCGCTCGTGCGGAGCCACCTTCGAGAAGACCCGCCCGATGAGCGAAGCCTCCGCGCCGATCGACTGCCCGGAGGGGCATGGCGACACGGTGAAGCTCTTCTCCATGATCGCAGTCGGCGGCCTGGCCAAGCCCTCCGGCGCCGCGGCTGCCGGACCGGCTGCGGGTGGCGGGTGCTGCGGCGGAGGCTGCTGCTCCTGACCGCGGCTGGGGGTGGACGGCGCGGCGCTTGCCGCTAGGCTGCGATAAGGACCGCACGACGCTGCCGGTCCGTACACGTATCCATCCTCGGTCAAGGAGGCGCTCGGCAGTGAGCGAGGAACGCAAGCCCGATAAGCCGGTCAAGGGTCGCAAGAACGGGCTCTACCGAGGCATCTCCGAAGAGCTTGAGGACGGGATGCGCCGCGGCTGGAGCGACACCGAGCGGCACGACCTCGAACCGTCGGAGCAGTCCGGCTACGCGGCCAAGCGGCGCAAGGCCGTGTCCGCCGCTTTCCCCGGCGAGCGGATCATCGTCCCGGCCGGACAGCTCAAGACCCGGTCCAACGACCTCGACTACACCTTCCGCGCCGCCAGCGACTACGCCTACCTGACGGCCGATCAGACCGAGAACAGCGTCCTCATTCTCGAGCCCTTGCCGGACGGCGGGCATGAGGCGGTCCTGTATCTGTTGCCCCGCTCGAACCGGGAGAACGGCGAGTTCTGGCTGGACGGCCAAGGCGAGCTGTGGGTCGGCCGCCGTCGCTCACTGAGCGAGGCCGCCGCCGAGCTGGGCCTGGAGATCCGGGACAGCCGCGAGGCGGCGCAGCGCATCGCCGAGGCGGTTGCGGCGAGGCCGGATGTGGTCACGCGGATCATGGTCGGGCATGACGCACTGCTCGACGCGGCGCTCGCGCAGGCGGGCGTGACGTCTCGTCAGGAGGCTGAAGAGGCGGCACGGCTCGACGAGGAGCTCAAGGTATTCATGCACGGCCTGCGCCTGGTCAAGGACGACTGGGAGGTCGAGCAGCTGCGCCAGGCCTGTGAGATCACCACGCACGGCTTCACGGACGTCGTGCGCGAACTGGCGGCGGCCGTCGCGACGTCTGAGCGTTGGATCGAGGGCACCTTCTGGCGCCGGGCCCGAGTCGAGGGCAACGACGTCGGCTACAACTCCATCTGCGCCGCCGGGCCGAACGCGACGGTGCTGCACTGGACCCGCAACAACGGTGCGGTGCGTCCCGGCGAGCTGCTCCTACTGGATGCCGGCGCCGAGACCGAGGCGCTTTACAGCGCGGATGTCACGCGCACGCTGCCGATCTCCGGTGAGTTCAGCGAAATCCAGCGGCGAATCTACGACGCGGTCTACGACGCGCAGGAAGCCGGTATCGCCGCCGTGAAGCCGGGCGCGAACTTCCGCGACTTCCACGAGGCGGCGCAGCGGGTGCTGGCCGAGCGGCTGATCGAATGGGGCCTGCTGGAAGGGCCGCTTGAGCGGGTGCTCGAGCTCGGTCTTCAGCGCCGTTACTCGCTACACGGGACCGGGCACATGCTCGGCCTTGATGTGCACGACTGCGCCGACGCGCGCTGCGAAGAGTACGTCGACGGCACGCTGCGGCCCGGGATGGTGCAGACCGTCGAACCAGGGCTCTACTTCCAGCGCGACGACGAGACCGTGCCCGAGGAGTATCGCGGCATCGGCGTGCGGATCGAGGACGACATCCTTGTCACCGCCGACGGCAACGAAAATCTCTCCGCCGCACTGCCGCGCCGTGCCGACGAGATCGAGGAGTGGATGCGCTCGCTGCGGTGAGCAGCCGGGTGGCAGTGGGTTGAGATCACCCCGTCCCCAGCGTAGTTACGGCGTATCAAAGGGACAGCTGGGGCGTAGCTTCAACACCAAAGAGTGACTCTCGCACCACATGCTGTCACTCAGGGCTCTACTGTCACCCTCGTGACCGTACCAGCCGCACAGCGCGTGCCCAACCATACGCTCAAAGCGATCCGCCTCGCGATGCGGATGAGCCAGAGCGAGTTCGCCTCCGCCGTCCGCCACGCGGGAGGGGTGCTCGGCGAGCCGAATACTTGCAACAAACGATTGGTGCAGAAGTGGGAGTCGGGCGAACACACTGAGTGCCGCCCGAACTACAAGCGGGCCCTGCAGGCCGTGACCCGCACGCCGTACGAGCAACTCGGCTTCTCCGGCTCCCCGCCCCCGCTTCCGGACGCCCCGCTGCTGACTGGGCGGCTGGCCGGCACGCTCGTCGGCCCGCTGCCCCGGCGGCCGCCCGAGGAACCTGCGCCGGCCGTCCCGGCCGGAGAGCCGGGCGACCGCCTGCGCTTCGCGTTGGAACGCCCCGGGCAGGCCGATTTCGAGGCGATAGCCATCGTCGAGACGAACACGTCGCGACTATTCGCTCTCGAACATCACCGCTGTGCGCGAACGCTGACCGGCGCGGTCGCTCGGCATCTCGACGACATCTCCGCATTGCTGGCCGGAACCCGGCGAGAGCCGCTGCGCAAGCGGCTGGCCGCGGCGGGCGGACGATCCGCGGCCCTGGCCGGCTGGCTGGCGTTCGACCGCGGCGACGCCACCGGTTCGCTGCGGTACTGGGACAGCGCGCTGGCTGCTTCGCGCTACGCCGCGGACAATCCGCTGCTCGCGTGCGTCCTGACGTACCTGTCGTACTCCTCGGCCGAACGCGGCGACCCGGCGACCGCCTGGCAGCTGGCGCACACCGCGATGTCGCATGCCGGCCCGGACCGCCGCGCCCGCGCGTGGATGTCGGCCCGCGCGGCGGAGGAGGCAGCGCAACTCGGCGAACGGGCCGCCGCGCTATCAGAGCTCGAAACCGCACTGAAGCTGGGCTCTGATCTGCCGCAGCCGATCCCCGATGACGACACGTTGCCGTGGACCCGCGGCTTCGACATCAAGTTGCTGGCGGCGATGACGGCGAATGTGCACGGCAGGCTCGGCGACGCGCGGGCCGCCATGGACGCCGCCGAGTGGGCGATGCGCAGCCTCGGCCACGAGCAGGTCAAGTCTCGCTCGATCGTGCTGGCCGAGGTGGCCTGCGCGGCGGCGCGGGTCGGCCAGCTCGATCTGGTGGCGCAGACCGCCTTCGAGGCCGCGGACCTGGCCGAGGCGCTGGAGGTGACGCTCGCCCGGCGCAAGCTGCGCAGACTGCACCCGCTCCTGGCCCCATACCGGGCCTCGGCGGTGGCCCGCCGCGTCGCGGAAAGGCTGGACAGGCAATGACCAGGTAGCGACCGGATCAGATGAAACATCGTGGATCGGCCTGGGCCGGGAAATCGCTGCGGTATCAGACATCTAAGCTGAAGATGGTCGACTCAGGGGGCGAATACGAAATGCGGGAGCTGGCGATCGCGTTGCACGCGGCGCGGCTGGTTCAGAGGTCGGGCAGCGCGGGGTCGAGTCGCAGCTCGAACCAGACCGTCTTGCCGGTGGTGGTGCGCCGGGTTCCCCAGCGGC
>NZ_DATNGK010000102.1:0-28242 GCF_035605935.1 Actinocrinis sp.
GGTACGGCACAGCGAATCGGCCAAGCGGCGGGCCTGGCAAGGCGCCGGAGCATCCTCGCGCTCCTCATTCAACACCGTGGGTCGTCTGTGGATGTTTCGGCAACGCAGCCAGGGTCGTCGATCGGCCGATTCGCCCCCAACCTGGGATCAGGCGCCCTCTGAGAACCGGCCGAAAGCGGCGCAGTCTCTGGAGGCGGTGTGCGGAGGCGCTCGGGGCGCTGCTAGACTTATTGATCGAGTGCGTGACCTGCGTTTGCGAGCGGTGTACAGCGGCTTGATCCAAGCCGCGACCGGGAATGATCCACGCCAGGCACGGCTGTGCGGCTATCGGCCCGTCAGCTCTGGGGACGGGAATACGGCGCCGCTGCATCGTGCTGTCATTAAGTGTGACAGTCTCGGAATTAGCTGTTACCTCATCCGAGTTCTCGAGTTCCGCCGCGTAGATAACATGCCAGGTCTTTTAGTTAGCGCTTCAGTGAGCACCTTTCCGAAGGGTACGTGAGTGTCGGCCCCTATCTCGCTTTCCGCGTCTGCCGCCCCCAACGCGTCCGGCGCACCATCGACGACAGAGGACGCGCCCGCGACGCCGGTTGCCTCCGCCGTGCAGGCTCTGCTCGACCGCGCCGAGGGGGCCGCGGTTTCGAGCGATGACGTCCGGCGCGCCTGCGAGCAGGCGAAGGTCCCGGTCAGCCAGGCCAAGTCGGTGCTGCGCGCACTGCTGGAGCAGGGCGTGACCGTCGCCGTCGTCGGCGAGGGCGCTGCCTCCTTGAGCAAGCCGCGCAAGCGCGCCGTCGCCGCCGCGTCCACCGGCCGTGCCACGGCCACCGTGCGTAAGACCGCCGAGCCCGCGCCCGCCGCGTCGGCCGTGAAGCCGGCCCCCTCGGCCGAGTCTGAGACGGCTGGCGACGCCGCGGGCCAGGGTGCGGCTAAGCCCGCCGCCAAGGTGGCCGCGAAGAAGGCCGCCCCGGAAAAGGCCGCGGCCGACAAGGGCACCGCCGCGAAGAGCGCCGACGCCGAATCCGGCGACGGCGCCGCACCGCCCGCCAAGAAGTCGGCCGGCAAGAAGGCCGCGCCGGCGAAGGTGGCCGGGGTCAAGTCCGGTGACGACGAGGACGAGTCGCTCGACGAGGAGCTCGACGGCGAACTCGAGCTCGAGCTCGACGCGGACGAAGCCCTCGTCGACGACGCCGAGCTTGAGGCCGGGGCGGACGCGGAAGCCGAGCCGGAGGCCGAGGCAGAACCCGAAGCCGAGACCGACGAGGCCGCCGCTCCCGTCGCCGAGGGCGCTCCCGCCACCGAGGAGGACGAGGGATTCGTCCTGTCCGACGACGACGAGGACGACGCCCCGGCGCAGCAAGTCGCTTCGGCCGGAGCCACCGCGGACCCGGTCAAGGACTACCTCAAGCAGATCGGCAAGGTCCCGCTGCTCAACGCCGAGCAGGAAGTGGAGCTGGCCAAGCGGATCGAGGCCGGCCTGTTCGCCGAGGAGAAGCTCAACTCCGGCGAAAAGATGGACCCCCGGTTCAAGCACGAGCTGGAGATCATCGCCGAGGACGGCCGCCGGGCTAAGAACCACCTGCTCGAGGCCAACCTGCGGCTCGTGGTCTCGCTGGCCAAGCGGTACACCGGGCGCGGCATGCTCTTCCTGGACCTGATCCAGGAGGGCAACCTCGGCCTGATCCGCGCGGTGGAGAAGTTCGACTACACCAAGGGCTACAAGTTCTCCACCTACGCGACGTGGTGGATCCGCCAGGCCATCACCCGCGCGATGGCTGACCAGGCGCGCACCATCCGCATCCCGGTGCACATGGTCGAGGTCATCAACAAGCTCGCCCGCGTGCAGCGCCAGATGCTCCAGGACCTGGGCCGCGAGCCCACCCCGGAAGAACTGGCCAAGGAACTCGACATGACCCCGGAGAAGGTCATCGAGGTGCAGAAGTACGGCCGCGAGCCGATCTCGCTGCACACCCCGCTCGGCGAGGACGGCGACAGCGAGTTCGGCGACCTGATCGAGGACTCCGAGGCGGTCGTGCCGGCCGACGCGGTCTCCTTCACCCTGCTCCAGGAGCAGCTGCACTCGGTGCTCGACACGCTCTCCGAGCGTGAGGCCGGCGTGGTCTCGATGCGCTTCGGTCTGACCGACGGCCAGCCGAAGACCTTGGACGAGATCGGCAAGGTCTACGGGGTCACCCGCGAGCGGATCCGGCAGATCGAGTCCAAGACCATGTCGAAGCTGCGGCACCCGTCGCGCTCGCAGGTGCTGCGCGACTACCTGGACTAAAGCAGCAATCGAGGCCCGGCTGACTGGTTGTCAGCCGGGCCTCGGCTTGATTCAGCGCACGAATGAGATATACGCACGGTAAGCAGAGCATTGCGGTGAGGAATGCGAACGGGCCGCACCCCGCTGAGGGTGCGGCCCGTCAAATGGCTCGCGGGATAAGCTCCCGAACCGGGTCAGTTCGCGGAGTTCTCCGACAGTCTCGCGGATTCGTCGTGAATCTCGGCGGCTACGGATCGGAGGCTTTCCTCGTACTTCTTGCCGTGATGGGCGCAGAACAACAGCTCGCCTCCGGAGGCGAGGGTGACGCGGAGGTAGGCCTGCGCGCCGCAGCGGTCGCAGCGATCGAGCGCATTGAGCGCCTCGGCGGGGAGGAGGTCTGGTGTCAGGACAGCGGTCACGTCGCCCCTTCTTTCTGCGTCGACTGTGCCCGTGGCCCGGATCCCCGAAGAGGGTTCCAGGCCCGGTGCGCCGGTCCGGGCGTCCGGTCGGCGACTCGGTAGCGGCCGCCTACCCGGATCAACATCAAACCATTCGCTGCTATGCCCTACGCCAGCGTTCTGCGGCAAAACTCAGACAGTTCGCTCAGGGCGTACGGTCCGATGCCCGAAAAGTACCGAATTATCGGCGATGCGTGCCGGAGCGAACACGTACCGTGAGACTCTCGACCGCTCTTACCGACACCGGGTCGGCACCCTGCCGGTCGCGGCGCGGGTCCGGGACTGTCCGAGCAAGCCGCTACGCTGGCTGCGCAACCACGTTGACGAGGAGCTGAATCACCGTGACCGCCAGCCTCACCGCCCAGGCGAGCACCCCCCGCGGAGAGCTGAAGGGTGCGGACTACACAGCCCGCCACCTGCTGGTGCTCGAGGGACTCGAGGCCGTGCGTAAGCGCCCGGGCATGTACATCGGGTCAACCGACAGCCGCGGCCTCATGCACTGCGTATGGGAGATCATCGACAACTCGGTCGACGAGGCGCTGGGCGGGCACGGCTCACATATCGACGTGCTCCTGCACGCCGATGGCTCGGTCTCGGTGCACGACCAAGGCCGCGGCATCCCGGTTGACGTGGAGCCGAAGACCGGCCTGTCCGGCGTCGAGGTCGTCATGACCAAGCTGCACGCCGGCGGCAAGTTCGGCGGCGGCTCCTACGCGGCCTCAGGCGGTCTGCACGGCGTCGGCGCCTCTGTGGTGAACGCGCTCTCCTCCCGCCTCGACGTCGAAGTGGACCGGGACGGGGCCACCCACTCCATCTCATTCCGGCGTGGCGTGCCTGGTGTGTTCGCGGGCGACGGGCCGAACGCGGCCTTCACCGCGCAGAGCGGGCTGACCAAGGGCCGCCGCTCGGCGAAGAAGGCCGGAGTGACCGGCACCCGCACCCGGTTCTGGCCGGACCGGCAGATCTTCCTCAAGGACGCGCAGATCTCCCTGGAGGACCTGCACAGCCGGGCCAGGCAGACCGCGTTCCTGGTGCCCGGCCTGACGCTGGTGGTGCGCGACGAGCGCAACGCGAACGGCGACGGACCCGCGGTGGAGACCTTCCACTACGCCGGCGGCATCTCCGAGTACTGCGAGTACCTGGCCAAGGACCGGCCGATCAGCGACACGCTGCGGCTGACCGGCTCGGGCACCTTCACCGAGACCGTGCCGGTGCTCGACGACGCCGGGCACATGACCTCGCGGGACGTGGAGCGCCAGCTGGACGTGGACGTGGCGCTTCGGTGGGGCACCGAGTACGACACGATGGTCAAATCCTTCGTGAACATCATCATCACGCCCAAGGGCGGCACGCACGTCACCGGTTTCGAGCGGGCTCTGGTCAAGACGGTCAACGAGCAGCTGCGCGCGGTCAAGCTGCTGAAGGTCAACGACGACCCGGTGGTCAAGGACGACATCCTGGAAGGCCTGACCGCGGTGGTGACCGTGCGGCTGGCCGAGCCGCAGTTCGAGGGCCAGACCAAGGAAGTCCTGGGTACCCCGGCGGCCGCGCGGATCGTGGCCGCGGTGATCTCCGAGCGGCTGCACGCCTTCCTGACCAGCAGCCACCGCAACACCAAGCCGCAGGCCCGCGCGGTGCTTGAGAAGATCGCCGCGGCCGCGAAGACCCGGATCGCGGCTCGGATGCACAAGGAGACCCAGCGGCGTAAGAACGCCCTGGAGACCTCCGCGCTACCGGCGAAGCTGGCCGACTGCCGCACCGACGACGTGGACCGCTCCGAGCTGTTCGTGGTCGAGGGGGACTCGGCCCTGGGCACCGCGAAGCTGGCCCGCTCCTCGGAGTTCCAGGCGCTGCTGCCGATCCGCGGCAAGATCCTCAACGTGCAGAAGTCCTCGGTCGCGGACATGCTCAAGAACGCCGAGTGCGCCGCGATCATCCAAGTGGTCGGCGCCGGTTCCGGACGCTCCTTCGATCTGGACGCGGCCCGCTACGGCAAGGTCATCATGATGGCCGACGCCGACGTGGACGGCTCGCACATCCGCACTCTGCTGCTGACCCTCTTCTACCGCTACATGCGGCCGCTGGTGGAGGCCGGGCGGGTGTACGCGGCGGTGCCGCCGCTACACCGGATCGAGGTCATCGGGCACGGCAAGGCGAAGAACGAGTATCTGTACACGTACTCGGACGCCGAGCTCAAGCGCACGCTGGCGGACCTGCAGCGGCGCGGCAAGCGGATCAAGGAGCCCGTGCAGCGGTACAAGGGCCTGGGCGAGATGGACGCCGACCAGCTGGCCGAGACCACGATGGATCCGCGCCACCGGATCCTGCGCCGGATCTCGCTGTCTGACGCCGAGGGCGCGGAGCGGATGTTCGACCTGCTGATGGGCACGGACGTGGCCCCGCGCCGCGAGTACATCGTGAACAACGCCGCGCTACTGGACCGCTCCCGCATCGACGCCTAACGACTAAGCGGTCGGAGTCGAGCCGGGGCAAGGATCAGGGCAGCTTCTCCAACTCGGTGACCCGAAGCTCGATCGGGTTGCCGAGCGCCTTGCCGCAGGACTCGGGGCGCGGCACTGAGGCAGGCGCGCCGTGCACGGTCGCCCGGTAGCGGGTGTCGTCGTCGACCGACAGCTCGACCGCGTAGCTGTCCTCTCCGGTGCGCTCCTCGGCGACGATCCACACCGCGTCGGCGTCAAACTGCTGAAGCTCGGTGCGCAGCGCGAGATCGGCGGCCTGGCCGGCCCGCGACCAAGTGCTGCGGCCGCGCGCGTTCTCAATCATGACCTGCCCGCCGCGAGCGGCGTCCAGCGCAGCCAACGCGGCGTCTGCGTCGAGCCGGCCGTAGACGTAACCGGTCGGAAGGACCACGGCCGTCGGCGCGAACCGGTGCCCGCCGAGATGATCGGATTCCCAGACATCGATGACGTCGCTCGACTGCACGCCGTCGCGAGCCGCTTCCCGCTGAGCCAGGTCGAGCGCCAAGGCGCGGCCGCGCTCGGCGCAGCATTGATCGCGCTTGCCGTTGGTGCAGACAAGCATGACGGGGTTCGCCAACAGCTCGCCCTCGGCGAATCGCCCGGCGACGAGGTCTCCAAGGTTGAGATCGAGTAGTTCGCCCGGATCGGAGAACTTCACCGCGCGCACGGTAGCCGCGCCCGGGCGTGTGTTACACAGCAGCGCCGTGCGTCGGGCGGTTGGGTCGGTCAGCGCATGGCGTCCTACGCGTCGGATCAGCGCGATACGCAGTCCAAGAGCCTCGGCACGTCGACCAAGTTCCGCGCCGATTTCCGGGTCGAGGTGCGACTGAGTCAGGGCCCGTGCGCCCCACGGCCCCGGCTGCTCGATCGCCAGCCAGGCGGAGGCGACCGGCGCCGTGCCGGCCAGGGGCTCATGCAGCGTGGCGGAGAAAACCGAGCAGTTCGACGGTGCCGTTCGTGCGGCGGGGTGGCTAGGCATAATGACCACCGTAACGAGCGTTTCGCGGGCTCGGTTCACGGATCGAGGCGCCGCGTCGAAGCGCGCTCAGTTCTGCTCCGCTCGCACTGTGGCGGATCTGGATCCGCCGACGGATGATGGCATTTAAGGAGGGATAGGGGGTCTTGCCGTAGGAGGAATGAGCGATGACCTCGATGGACTCCCACGATCAACCCGATGGTGCCGGCCGAGTGAAGCAGCCGGCCGCCGCCGTCGCACGCGGAGCGCAATCCGCCGGTCCTGACCCGGTTCACCCGAAGCTGAGCGCTCTGAGCACGGCCCATAGTCCTGCTCACAGTCACGGCCACGCTCACGCCACGATTGCCGAGCGTGCCGCCCAATTGAGACACAGCCGGGCCGAAGAGGCCCGCACCGAACCACCTCTCGCCGCCGACCTCGGCACCCCCGCGGTTCTGCTGAACCAGGTCGTGGCGCTGGAGGTCGGCTCGTGCCCCTGCCCGGTCGGTATCCATCGATGGGCCGGCGACGGAGTCAGCACCATCCTGCTCACCCCGACCCAAGCGCAGGTGTGGGCCAGGGCCGGCCGACTGACCTTGGTCAGCGCCGAAGGGGATGAGTACCGGCTTACCGTGCTGGCCCCGGAGGAGGGCGCGACCGCGACGCTCGGCGCGCACTGGCCGTTGCGCGAACCCTCCGGCCGGGTGCGGCGCATCGCCTCGGCGGCCGCGCATGACGTCGGCGAACTGCTCACCTTCCCGGCCTGGCTCGCGCGCACCGCGCACATCAGCGGGGAGCGCAACCAGCAACTCGCCCGGCTGGTGAACCGTATCCGCGTGGGCAGCCCGGTGACCGTGGTGCACTACGGCCAGACATTCGGGCACGAGCACCCCGCCGGGCCGAAGCAGCTCCATCCTTACGACCACAAGGGCCTGGTGGGCCACGAGGGCTGGCCGCACGAGTTGTGAGGAACTGCTGACCTGACGGCCTGTCAGATCACGGCTTAGTAACCGGCTACTGCGCAGTACGTCGCTGACTCGCTAGGTTTGCGGGTTGTCTGGATCGACGGGGAGGACCACAGCGGCGTGACCGAACGGGCGGGGACGATGCGCGGGCTGGTCATTCGACGCGCTCGGGTGCAAGCAGGCGTCGTTGTGGCAGCCTTCCTGCTCGTGCTCGGTGCCACGATCGCGTTGGTCACCGTGGCCGCGTTCGCCTCGGCCACCACCGCGCGCGCCGTCGCGGCGACCGGTCAGCACGCGACGATCTCGCAGCGCAGAATCGTCGCGCAGGCCGGCGCGGTCACCTCCTTCACGCTGTTCGACACGTCGGTGCGCAACGATGTGAACGCGACGCTGACCGCCTTGCCCAGCAGCACGATCTCCGGGATCCTCGGCAACCCGCGGGCTCTGTCCAACTCCGACGTGATGACGCTGCTGTGGACCTCGACCGCCGTGCGCACCGCCGCGACGCTGGTCAGCGGAACCTGGCCGGCTCTGCCCGAAGGGCTGGGCGAATACGGGATGGTCGACACGCCGATGCCGGTGGCGGTGTCCGCCGCAGACGCCGCGCGCTATCACCTCGCGATCGGCTCCCACGTTCCGCTTCCCCGCGCCGCCGGGACCTTCTATGCCGGCGCTACTGACGACCAGGGCGTCGTCGTCGGGATCTACCGGCCCAAATCCGCGAGCGACCCGGTCTGGGCGATCCCCGCGAGCGCCGGCGGCGGCGTCGAGTTCTTCCTGGTCGACCCGAAGGCCTTCGACAACGGACGGGCTCAAGCGGCCGGCGGCGTCGCGATCGTCTCGCTCGACCTTTCCAAGCTGACTGCCGGAAACGTGTACGCAGCGAACAGCCAGCTCAACCAACTCTCCGGCGTGCTGGCCAACGACCCGAGCCTCGGACTCGGCGTGACGACGAGCAGCGACGCGGAGGCGCTCCTGGATGGCACGACGCGCGCGCTGACCGTCTCGCGCCCGGTGATCGCGATCCCGGCGGTCGAGGCGATCGCCATCGCCTGCTGCGCCATCGCCGCCACGGCGCGGCTGCTGGCCCGTGACCGTCGCGCGCAGGCCGCCCTGATGCGCTCGCGCGGCGCCTCGGTGTGGCACCTGGCCCGATACGACGCGCTCGAAGCGCTCGCGGTGACCGTGCCCGCGCTCGCCATCGCGCCGTTCATCGCCGTGCGGCTGGCCGGGCTGCTCCCGCCGGCCGATTCGCTCAAACCAGCGCTCGGCGGCGCGGTCTGGCTGGCTGACGGCGCGGCGGCATTCGTGTTCACGCTCGTGCTGGTCCTCAGCGGCAGCATCACCGCGCGGGACGATTCGGTGGCCCGTGTCGGCCGGATCCCGGTAAGCGTCGCGGCGGCCGGAATCGACCTCGCCGCGCTCGCGCTGGCCGCGGCCGGGGTATGGGAACTGCGTACCGCGCTGACCCGGCAAGCCGCGTCCGGTTCGCTCGATCCGCTCACGGTTTGCGCTCCGACGCTCGCGGTCCTCGCCTTCGCGCTCGCCTCGGTGCGGCTCGTCGCCGTCGTCGGCCGCGTAGCGCAAGCGATCGCGAACCGGGCCCGCGGCTGGTCCGGAGCGTTCGGCAGCTGGCACGCGGCGCGGATGATCCGTACGCACACCGCGGCGGTCGTGCTGATCGCGGCGGCCACCGCGCTCGTCGTGATCAGCGGCGCCAATCGCATCGCCGCGGATCGCTCGGTTCGTGACCAGGCGGATTTCCTTGTCGGCTCGGATGTACGCGGTACCTCGGCAGACGTGCAGCCACTGCGCAACGGTGGCGCCCCGGCCCAATTGCCCGGCGTGAGAGCGGTCGCACCGGTCAATCGGCTCACGACGGCGATCGGCCGCTCGGGAACCGGCGGCAAGGCGACGGTTCTCGCCACCGATCCGGCCCGCTGGCAGCAGGTCGCGATCCTGCGCTCGGATCTCGCGCCCGGCGGCGTCGGGCAAGCCGCCGCACCGCTGCGTGCCGAACCCGTCGCCGAACCCGGTCTTGGGTTGCCCGGGAAGCCGCACCAGGCGCAGTTCCGCGTGCGGCTGGCGACCGCCGCCGGCCACGCGGTCTCCGGCGCGACCCTGGATGTCACCTTCGCCGCAACGGCGGGCGAGCCCGAAACGCTCTCGGCTCCGCTGGCCGCGGTCTCCGGGAATCAGACGGCGAACATCGATCTCGCCGCGGCGATCGGCGACGGTTCGCGCGTGGCCTGGCCGCTGCGGGTGATCCGGGTCGGCGTCAGGCTGCCGACCCCGAGTGAGGGCACTGAGAAGATCGATTTCGACCTGCTGACGCTCAGCACCGACGCGGGGCCGGCCAGGCTCTCCGGCAGCCAAAGCTGGATCCCGACCACCAGCGTCAACGTCGCCGTCGTCCCGAACACCCTGTACAACCTGTCCCTGGTTCGGCAGTCCGGCGCCCCCAGCGCCGCGATCAGTGCGACCGCGTTGCTGCGCGGATCCTTCGACCCGGGCACGGATCCGCCTTCCGTCGGTTATCCGGGCCGCAGCTCTTTCAGCGCGGGATTGGCTGTACCCGCTCCAGGCGCTGTGCCCGGCGTGGTCACGCCGCAGTTCCTCGCTGCCGCCGGAGCGAAGGTCGGCTCGACCGTGGACCTGACTGTCGATGGCAGCGACCTGCTGCTGAAGGTGGTCGGTGAGATCCCGGCGCTGCCGACGACCCAGCCCGGCGACGACGCGGTGCTGGTCGATCAGAGCGCGTTAAGTGCGTACACCGCCGCGCACTCGCTGGCCGCGGTCGGCGATGGTGAGCTGTGGGTCGCGGTACAGCCGGGCGCCGCGACGCAGGTTTCCAGCGCGCTGATCGCGGGCGGGCTCGCGGGTCAGACGCTGGATCGCTTCAGCATGACGGCGCAGCTGACCGGCGATCCAGTGCGCAGCGGCCCGGTCGGCGCGCTGATCATCGCCGCGTTCGCCGCGGTGCTCTTCGCGCTGTTCGGCTACGGCGCGCACGTCGCGGCGCTGCTGCGGGAGCGGGTGCCGCAGCTGGCGGCGGTGCGCGCGCTGGGAGTCGGCGCGGGCCGGATCGGCGTCGCGTTCGGGGTGGAGCAGTCGCTGGTCGCGGCGGTCGGAGTCGTGGCCGGGGGAGCAGTGGGTCTGCTGCTGTCGCAACTGATCGTGCCGGTGACGGTGCTGACCCGCGACGGGCAGGCGCCAGTGCCATCGGTCCTGGCCGGGCCGGACTGGGCCGCCGTGGGCTGGAGTGCGGCGGCTACCCTGGCCGTCATCGTGGCCGCCGGAATGTGGGCCGGACTGCTCGTGCCGCGCCTGCGCGTGGCGGCGCTGCTGCGAGCGGGGGACGCGGGATGAGCGGGCCGATAACCAGCCCCGGCGCTAGCAATCGGGGGCGTCGGAAACCCGGCGTAGCGCGTGAGCTTCTCGCGACCGGTCGCGCGTATGTCGGCCCGCTGATGGCCATCGCGCTGATCACGTTGGTCGTGTGTGCCGGACTCGTCGGCGGGCAACGCGAACTGGACACGCGCACCACCAGCGCCTTCCAGGGCTATCTGCGGCAGCACGCCGCGACTTCCGCCATCACCGCGACCTCGACGATGACCGAAGGTACGAGCGCCGACTTGACGCAGGCGAGCGCCGAAGTGGGCAAGCTGCTGCCCGCTCCGGCCAGCGCATACCGCGACGACGGCTGGGTCTTCTCGATTCCCGCGTCGATCAGCAACCTGCCGACTTGGTTGCCGAGCGAGAACCCCGAGACCAGCCGGACGCAGCACCAACTTCCCTCCGGCTTCGAGTTGGTCACCGACAGCCGACTGCTCACCGGCTCCTCCTCCGTGCTGCGCTTTACCGTGGGCAAGGCTCCTGCGTGCAGTGGCGCGTGTACGGGCATTGACGCCGCGCACGCCCTGCCGATCGCCATCTCGGAGGAGTCGGCGTCGTCGCTGCGCATCGCAGTGGGCACGCAGTTCCTGCTCACCTCACCGAACAACGCGCAGATCCACGCGGTCATCAGCGGCCTGTTCCGTGCTGCGGGGCCGGTATCCGCGGACCCCGCCGACCCGATCAACCGGCTGCTGCATCCAGAACAGCACTTGAGCCTGGACAAGATGGCCGCGGTCGGCCCGGTTCCGTGGACGCAGTGGCAGGCGCGGGCGCTGGTCGCTTCCAACGGCATCGCGGCCGCGACCGCCTGGATGCCCGCGAGCCTGACCTGGAGTTACTCGCTCGTCCCCAGCGGGCTTGCGGGCGGCGACGCGCAGCCCTTCGCCTCGCGGATCAAGACCCTGGTCTCCGCGGCCAACACGCTGAACGTGGCCGGGGACAGCCGGCCGGGCCGCGTCTCCAGCAATCCGGTGTTCGCCGCCGCCGCGGTGGTCAGCGGCATCCCGGACACCGTCGCAGCCTTCGAATCCGACGCCACCGCGGCGCACGCCCTCGGGCTGTTCGTGCTGATCGCGGCGGCCGTGGTCGGCATCGCCACGATCCAGCTCGCGCTGCGCGTGCTGTTCGCCAGACAGGAGTCGGACCTGGCGCTGCGCCGGGCGCGCGGCCTCGGGCCCGCGGCGGCTGCCAGACGCGCCGCGCTCCAGACCGCCGCCTGCGTCATGCCCGCGGCCGCCATCGGCATGTGTGCGGCGGTCCTCGCGGTGCGTGGCGGGAACTATCGCCTGGTAGTCGGCGTGGGCCTGGCAGTGGTCATCGTGCTGCCGCTTGCCGCCGCGGTGACCGCGCTGCTGCCCGCACATCGTCAGGGCCCGATCTCGCGGCGACGGCGCGCGCTGCGGCGCACCGGCGCGGTGCTGCTCCTGCTGCTACTCGGCGCCGCCGTGGCCGCGGTACGCACGCAGCTTTCCGACGCCTCCGACCCCGATCTAGTGAGCGCGAGCCTGCCCACGCTCGCCGCGACCGTCGGCGCGCTGCTCGTCGGTGCCCTCGTCGCCCTGCTGGCCCGCCCGGCGGCATGGATCGCGACCGGCCGGACCAGGGCCGCGGCCCTCTTCCTCGCCGCAGCGCACGCCGCCCGACGCCCCGCACTACCGGCCGGCGCAGCCGTGGCGCTGCTCGTCGCGACCTCCTCAGCCGTCTTCGCCTCCTGCTTCACCGCCTCGCTCGACTCGGTGCGGCAGCTGACCGCGTGGCAGCAGACCGGCGCGGACCTGCGGATACAGGCGGCCGGGGACGGCTCGCAGATCGATCCCGCGGACGAGGCCCGGATCGCGGCGGCCCCCGGCGTGCGAGTGGGCGTAACCGGCGCGATTTTCGCCCAGCAGCAGCTGAGCACGAAGCAGGGCGTGCTGCCGGTGACCGTGGTGATCCTGGATCCGGCCGAGTACGCCAAGCTCATCGCGGGCACCCGGCTGGATTCCGGCGACCTGCAGAACGCTCTGCACTCACTCGCCGCCGCGAAAACGAGCGGCGGCACGGTCAGCGCCCTGCTCTCCGACAACCTCAGCAACCTGATCCACACGGGCGACGGGGACTCGGTTTCCGTGCGGAACGTCGGCACGCCGATCGACCCAGTGGCCCACATCGGCTCCTTCCCCGCGATCGGCGGCGCGAGCACCTTCGTGGTGCTGCCGACCGACCAGGTCGAGAGCGTGGTCCATCTCGATCCGGTGCCGATCACGCACGCGTGGTTCGACCTGAGCGGCGGCCACACCGAGGCGGTCACCCGCGCGCAGGCCGTGCCCGGCGTCACGGTCGTCGTCCGGGCGCAGCGCGCGGCGGGCCTGGACAGCGGGCCGATCGGCCAGATCGCGCACTGGACCTCGCGGGCCGCGATCATCTTCGACCTCGCGCTCGCCGTGGTCTGCCTGCTGCTGGCCGGCACGCTCACCGCGCGCACCCGCGCCGCGAGCCGGACCTTCCTGGCCACTCTCGGCGCGCGCAGATCCACCGGCGTCGCCTCGACGGTGCTGGAAACCCTGCCCGCCTTCGCGATGATCGGCGTGATCGCGTTCGGCGCGGCCTTCGGCGCGCTCGCGCTGCTCGCCCCGCTGATCGGCCGGATGGCGGTCGGCGACCCGCACAGCCTGCCGCTGTCCGGGCTGGCCACCCCGGCCACGGCGATCCTGGCGGTGCTCGGCATCCCGGCGCTCGGCCTGCTGCTCGCCGCCGTGCGCGCCGCGACCGAACACCGTACCCGGCTGTCCTTCCTGCGCGAGGAGCGTGACTGATGGACGAATTCGCGACGCTGAGCGAACTGGAGGCGGCGGCCACCAAGCAGCGTGCGCGCTTCGGCGAGTCGGCGCAGATCGTGTGCGACAACCTGGTGCGCATTTACCAGACCGGCGAGGTCGAGGTACAAGCGTTGCAGGGCCTTGATCTGCTCGTGGAACAAGGCGAACTGGTCGCGATCGTCGGAGCCTCCGGCAGCGGCAAGTCGACCCTTCTCAACATCCTCTCGGGGCTCGACCGGCCGACCGCCGGAGCGGTGCGCGTCGGCGGGCACGAGCTGATGGGAATGAAGGGCCGCGAGCGGCTGCGGTATCGGCGCAAGAGCGTCGGCTTCGTCTGGCAGCAGACCGGGCGCAACCTGATCCCGTACCTCAGCGCGCAGGAGAACGTGATGCTGCCGATGTCCTACACTGCGGTGCGCCGGGGGCAGCGCGCGGCGCGGGCCGGCGAACTGCTGGAGCTGCTGGGCGTCGGGTACTGCGGCGAGCGCCGCCCAGCTCAGCTGTCCGGCGGCGAGCAGCAGCGGGTGGCGATCGCGACCGCGCTGGCCAACGCTCCGGAGGTGCTGTTCGCCGACGAGCCGACCGGCGAGCTGGACTCGGCCACCAGCGACGAGGTCTTCGACGCGCTGCGTGGGGCGAACCGGGAGCTCGGCGTGACCATCGTGGTCGTCACGCACGACGCGGCGGTCTCGGAGCGGGTCGGGCGTACCGTGGAGATTCGGGACGGCCGGATCAGCATGGAGACGGTACGGCCTGCGCAGGGCACGCACGACGGGGTCTCGGACATCGTGGCTCAGTCCTATGCAGTGCTCGACCGCGCGGGCCGTGTCCAGTTGCCGCACGAGTACACCGAGGCGCTCGGGCTGCGTGAACGCGTGTTGCTCGCATTGGAGCCCGACCACATCGGCGTCTGGCCGCAGCACCGCAACCCGGTGGGCGATGGAGCCGGAGCGGCTGAGCCTGCGGCGGTAAGCGCAAGGGGCGGCGACGACGGCTCCGATCCGCCGCCGCCGAGCGTCGAAGGGGACGAAGAATGAGCGAGACCAACGGCCGCGCCAACGCCACCTGCGCCGCTCCCGCAGCGAGTGCGGCAAGCGCAGTCCTCGATGACAGCGGTCCGATGATCGACGCGCGCGGCCTTAATCGCACCTACGGCAGCGGTGAGCGCGCGGTGCACGCGGTCAAGGACGTGTCGTTCGCCGTACCGCGCGGCCAGCTGTGCGTCATCGTCGGGCGCTCCGGCTCCGGCAAGACCACGCTGCTGAACCTGATCGGCGCGCTCGACCGCCCAGACTCCGGCGAACTCGCGATCGACGGCAGCCCGGTCTTCGGCGCGGGACGCCGCCCGGCCGATTCGGAACTGGCCGAGCTGCGGCGCGGCACGATCGGCTTCATCTTCCAATCCTTCGCGCTGCTGCCGGTGCTCACCGCGGCCGAGAACATCGGTATGCCGCTGCGTCTGCGCCGCACCCCGGTGGCCCAGCGCGAACAGCGGGTCAAGCTGCTGCTCGACCTGGTCGGCCTGGCCGCGCACGGCAAGCAGCGGCCGACTGAGCTCTCCGGCGGCCAGCAACAGCGAGTCGCCATCGCCCGGGCCCTGGCCAACACCCCGCGCCTGCTGATCGCGGACGAGCCGACCGGCCAGCTCGACCGCGCCACCGGCCGCTCGGTGATGCGCCTGCTGCGCGCGATCATCGCCGCCGAGCACGTGACCGCGCTGGTCGCGACGCACGACCCGGCGATGGTCGAGCTTGCCGACAGGGTCCTGACGCTGCGCGACGGCCAGCTCGTCGAGGCTTAGCGCCCCGGCTAGCTGGCCCAGGCTGCGCGCTAAAGCACGCCGTGGATTCGGCTGCTCTCAGCGCTTCGGCGCGGCGAGGGCACCGCGTTCTCGGGCGTCGCGCCGCGCGGCGAACGGTTCTGGTCGTGACCATCGAACTGCGCGCGCTGGACTCGGCCGGAGCGGATGATGCTGTCGCGCATGAAGCGCGGCCGCCGCTTGGCTTCCTCCAGGATCGTGCCGACGTACGCGCCGACGATCGAGATCGCCAGCAGATTCAGCGAGCCGAGGAGCACCACCAGCGTGATCAGTATCGTGACGCCCTGTGGGGCGCTGCCCGGGTCGACCATCTTGTACACGGCCTGAGCCAGCAGCGCGAGCATGGAGAGCGCGAAGAACCCGGCCCCCGCGGTGCTCAGCAGCGAGAGCGGCACCTTGCTGACCGCCAGGATGCCCTTCGTGGCCCAGCCCAGGTTCCTGGCCAGGTTGTTGGTCGAGGTGCCGAACATCCGCTCGGGCCGGACGTAGTCCACGCCGATCTGCCTGCCGCCGACGTAGGCTCGCAACGCGCGCAGGAACGGGTCGCGCTCGGGGAACTCCAGCAGATGGTCGACGACCCGCCGGTCCATCAGTGAGAAGTCGCCCGCGTCGGTCGGCACATGGAAGGGCGCCGAGCGGTTGAACACCCGGTAGAAGCCGCGGTATGCCAGGCGCATGTACAGCGGCGCCTCGCGGTCGACCCGATGGCCGTATACGACCTCGTAGCCCTGGTCCCAGTATTCGACGAACTGCTCGATCATCTCCGGCGGGTCCTGCAGATCGCCGTCGAGCAGCACGACCGCGTCGCCGGTCGACTCGCGCATCCCGCTGAGGAACGCGGCCTGAGAGCCGAAGTTGCGCCGGTGGGTGATGCCGATGACGTGCTCGTCGTGCTCGGACAGCTCCCGGATGACCTCGGCGGAGTCGTCCGGGCTGTTGTCGTTGACGAAGATGATCTCGTAGTCGACGCCGCACTTCACGAACACGTCGGTGAGCCGGCGGTGCATGTACGGGATCGCCTGGCCGTCCTTGTAGCAGGCGATCACCGCGGAGATGCAGCGCCGCTTCGGCTCCTGGGACCGCGGGATCTGCGGGACCTCGACGGCCTGAATCCCGGTCTGCGGGAACTCCTCCCGCACCACCTTCTCTGCGGCCGCGGCCGAATATCGATCGTCCAGGAAGGCCGCACGTTCTGGCGCGTCGTACCAGTTCGCGGTCAGCCGCAGTCCTTCGCGAAAGCCCACCGCGGCGTGCCAGCCCAGTTCCGCGTTGATCCGGCGCGGATCGCCGTACCAGTCGGCCAGGTCCCAGGACCGCTTGACCGTGCAGAACTGCGGCTCGGCAGCGATCTGGAATTCCCGCGCGACCGTCTGCGCGACTTCGACCATTGAGGTGGCTTCGCCGCTCGCGACGTTGTAAAGCCGGAACGCGTTGCTCTGCGGGTCGTGCGCGGAAAGCGCGGCCGCGACGAAGGCGTCTACGACGTCGTCGATGAACACGAAGTCGCGCGTGGTCTTGGGGTCGGCGAACGGCGGCAACTCGCCGGCCCGCACCCGGCGCACGATCTCGGGCACCAGCCTTCGGGGTTCCTCGAGCGGCCCGTATACCGAGTAGAGTCGCAGGATTCTGGTTCGCAGCCCGTCGCGGCGTGCGTAATCCTCGAGCAGGTTCGTCGCCGCGAGCTTGGTCACGGCGTACAGGCTGTTCGGCGTGGCGACGGCGTCCTCGGCTGGGCCCGCGCAGTTGGTGCCGTATTCGGACGACGAGCCGGCGTGGATGAGCGCGGCCGCGTTTGCGCCGCACCAGCGCGCCAACTGGTCGACCATGCCGACGTTGACGTCCGGGATCCGATAGGAGTCGTTCTGGAACGGATATGCGCCCGCGGCCGCCAGGTTGATGATCGTGCGCGGCTGGTGCCGGTCCAAGAACTCGCCGAGGCCGCCGGGCTCGACCGCTTCGTAGCGCAGCGCGCCGGCGGCCTCGTGTCGCCAGGGCCGTGGCCGGGTGCCGAAACCGATCACATCGTCGCGTCCGGCGCTCAGCGCGTCGAGCACATGGACGCCGACGAAGCCGCCCGCGCCGGACACCAGGATCGGCCCGGGAATCGCGGCGGGGTCGAAGACCGACTGCGTGCTGCGCAGGCTCATGTGCGATCAGCTTCCAGCTTGAGGGCTCCCAGCACGTCCGAGACCAGTTCGCCGATCGGACGGTGCAGCTTCGATTCGAGGTACTGCGCCGAACCGAGCGCGCCGACCGGCAGGGACTCGACCGCGTCCATCACCACCGGCACCGCGAGGGCGCGGGTGGCGACCACCTCGGCGACCGCCGCGCCGAGTCCGCCGACCCGGTAGTGGTCCTCGACCGTGACGCAGGCGCGGCTGCGGGTGAGGTGCGCGGCCAGATCCTCCGCCGTGGTCGTGTCGAAGCGCAGTACCGAGAGCACCCGGACGGACGCTCCCGCGGCGGCCACCGCCTGCGCCACGCGCTCGGCGCGCTCCACGGCGGTGCCGAGCGCCAGCACCAGCACTTCGGTCGTTTCAGCGGTCTGCGATCGCACGTCGTGCGACGGCGCCGCGGCACCCTGGCGGCTGAGCCGGAAGTAGGCCGGCCCGCACTGCCCGTAGCTCTCGCGAACCAGGGCGCGGGTGTCCTCGTCGGTGACCGGCGCGTAGACAGTCAGACCAGGCTGGGTGCGCGCGAGCGCCAGGTCCTCAAGCGCATAGTGAGTGAGCCCGTCGAAGGCGTAGTCCGTGCCGGCGCCGACCCCGATGATGCGGATCGGCAGCCGGTGCGCGACCGGCCCGTTGCGGATGAACTCGAACGGCCGCAGGAAGGAGAAGGTCGCGATGGAGTAGCAGTACGGCAGCAAGCCCGCCTCGGCCATCCCGGTCGCCACGCCCACCATGGCCTGCTCCGCCACGCCCACATTCACGAACTGGCCGGGGAATTCGCGGGCGAACTCGTCGAGCACGCCGAACCCGAGGTCCGCGGTCAGCAGCACGACCCGGCGATCGGTGCGGGCCAGTTCGGCTAATTCGGTGATCGCCGCCTTACGCATGCTCCCCGCCTCCTACCTGAGCCAGCGCCGAGGAGTATTGCTCGCGTGTCATCGGCAGGTAGTGCCACTCGACGCGTCCTTCCATGAAGTCGACTCCCTTGCCCGCGGTGGTATGCGCGGCGATCAAGTGCGGCCGCCCACCGCGGCTGTCCGCGGACAGCGCCAGCGCTTCATCGAGCGCGGTGACGTCGTGACCGTCCAGCTCGGTCAGGTGCCAGCCCATCGCCTCGAAGGAACGCGGCGCCGAGGAGGTGTCGAGTACGTCGCGGGTGAAACCGAGCGCCTGCTGGCCGTTGAGGTCGAGCAGCACGGTGAGGCCGCCGCATTTGTGGTGGGCGGCGAGCAACGCCGCTTCCCAGGTCACGCCTTCGTCGAGCTCGCTGTCGCTGAGCAGGACATAGGTCGACCACGGGGCCGGCGCGCGCAGGGCGGCCATCGCCGAGCCGACGCCGAAGGACATGCCCTGGCCGAGCGAGCCGGTCATGAAGTCGTTGCCGACCAGCTCCGGGTCAGGGTGCGTGCCCAGCAGCGAGCCGTCCGTGCCGTAACCGGCGAGCGTGGCGTCGTCGATCACGTGCAGTTCACGCAACGCGCAGTACCAGGCCAGCGCGGCGTGGCCCTTCGACAGGACGAACCGGTCACGGTCCGGCTCGCGGGTGCCGAGACCCCGCACCCGTGGCGCGACCGCCGCGACGAGATCCGCGATGGACAGAGCGGAGCCGATGTGGCCCTTCGAGGCGTTGAATGAGCCGTCGAGGATGCGGGTTCGGATCCTCGTGGCGAGGGCTTGGACGTCGATGGCGGGGACCCCCGGTTTTCGGTGGCTGGCGGAGGCGCGAGAGACCTCCCGCGCGTGGTCGTTCATCGGCGTACGTACACCGTGCACGACTTGCAGTTGAGATCCTTGGCGATGCGGTAGTCCTGATTCAGCAGCGCCGTCAGGTCCGGATATTGGGTGGTCAGCTTTCCGCGGGCGGCGATGCCGAAGAACGGATCACCGACCGCGTCCACGACGCACGCCGTCCCCTTGTCGGAGATGGCGTCGCCGAGCAGCTTGTCGCCCGGGGCGTAGTTCTTCGCGGAGGCCGTTATCTGCGTGACATTCAGGAACGGGATCGCGTTGTGCCACGAATAGTTGAGGTAGAGCTCGGGAGCCCAGCCCCAGACCACCACGTTGGAGCCGGACGGGCAGTCGGCGGCGAGCTTCGGTGCGCGTTTCACGCTGGACGCGGAGAGCGAGTACGAGAGCTCATATCGCTTGGTCCGCTTGAGATAGCCGTGATGCGGTCCGAACGAGGCGACCCAGCCGATCAGCGCCACGAGCGCGACTACGGCCGTCGCCGCCAGCGGGCTGCGCACCTTCGGGACCAACACGGCGTCAGGCCGCATCGGCAGGCCGATGGCCACCGCGATCATGGTGTAGACGCAGATCGCGTAGTGCGGAAAGCCCATTCCGCCGATGTACACGGCGATCAGGCCGGACGAAACCAGCGCCGCGCGGCACCACTGGATCGTCCGGCTCGATCTGACGCCGAGCCAGCACAGGGCGCCGACGAGCAGCACCACGTGCAGGGTGACCACGAGAGTGCGCCAGTTGGACAGCTTCGAGGTGAGGGTCAAGCCGCCGGAATAGCTCGACAGAAAGTTCAGGTCTATCCGGATGGCGGCCGTCGATACGTCGCTGGAGACGAGCATCGCGAGCCCGACGAGCAGCAGCGGCGTGAACAGGCCGCCGAGCCAGTAGCCGGCCGAGCGCACGAGGGTGCGTCGCGAATACTCCCCGACACGGACCACATGCACCGCGAAGACCGCAAGGATCATCGGCGCGACCTGATACTTCGATCCGAATGCGAGGCCGCTGAGCAATCCGGTCAGCGCGTAGTAAGCGGCTGGCCGCCGGGCGATCGCCTCGGGGCGGGGCAGGCTCGCCGCGAGCACCAGCGCCGCGGGCAGCAGTTCGGTATCGAGGGCGGCGAAGTTGACGGCGCCCCCGATCACCAGCGTCGTCACCAGCGGGAACCACCAGAAACCGGTGACGATGACCGCGGTCGCGGCGCCGAGGCCGCGGCGGGCGAGGGTGAAGCCGAGGTAGCCGAGCAGGCCGAACATGACGGCGGAAAGCAGATGCGCGAAGGCGATGGTCAGCGGAAAGCCGATCCAGCCGAGCAGCGCGAGGAAGAGCACCCAGAAGGGGCCGGTGGTGGCGGTAGTCCAGGTGGTGAACGGAATCGGCGAGTGCAGCGCGGCGCGCGCCTGCGCCATCAACTCCGCCTCGTCCGAGTCGTACGCCCCCGTCGTGTGCAGGAAACTGCCCCGGCACATGACCGCCACGCCGACGAACGCGGCGGCGATGGCCATCTGCCGTCCACCGCGCAGCGCGGCCGATCTCGCCGCGCGCCAACGCGCCGGGCCCGGATCCGGCAGCGCGGGCCCGGGTCTTTCCGCCTCGGGCTGTTCCTGATCAGGCTGTCCCTGACCAGACTGAGTCGTCTCAGACCGTGCTGTCTCGGTCTGCCGCGCCCGCTCCAGCTGCCCGCCGGCCGTTTCGACCGTGATTGAAGATCCCTGATTTACATCCACACGTACCACCCCCACTCCCGGCGAACCAGGCCACCCTTGAACAGCACTCAAACCAGGACGCTTATGATCAAATCAGGCGTCTGCTGGGCCGTGCAACGGTACCAGGAAAGCTGAAAGAGCAGCGGGCTTTCCTGGAAGCCTGATGAAAGAATTCACTCTCTCGGGTCCGTCGTCTGATAAGAGGCTGAAAACGGCTGAGCGGATGCATCCTGCGCCAAGAAATTTCGTCAGCCGGCGGCGCGCGCCCTAAATGCCCTGGCCAGATCGTCGCGCGCCTCTAGAACGAGCCGACGCAGCGCCGGGGCGTGCCCGTCCTCGCCGAGCCAGCGGTCGGCGCGCGCCAGTGTCGCTTCCTCGACGACGTGGCTCGGGAATGCGAGCGCTGCGATCCGCCGCGAGTTCTCGATCGAGCGCCGCGACCACACCTCGTCGAGCGCGGCGAAGTAGGGTTCGACGAAGGGGACGACGAGGTCGGGTCGATCCGGCGTCGCGGCGAGGCCGAGCAGCAGTTCGCGCAGCAGATCGGTGGGCTGGTCGCCGGATTCCAGCACCAGTTTCCACGCGGCCTGCTTCGCCTCGGCTGAGGGACGCGCGGCCATGCAACCGGCGTGCTTGCGCCGACCCGCCGC
The DNA here is from genome assembly GCF_035605935.1 of Actinocrinis sp. Taxonomy (GTDB): domain Bacteria; phylum Actinomycetota; class Actinomycetes; order Streptomycetales; family Catenulisporaceae; genus Actinocrinis. The sequence continues at coordinate 21,399 of NZ_DATNGK010000102.1, forward strand.
CGTCGCGTCACGTACCAGTTCGGCGTCGAGCCGGGCCTGGTCGGCATGGCCGCAGCGGGCCAGTGCGTGCAGGAAGGTCCAGCGCAGGTCTGCGTCCACTGCCAGGCCGGCGATCTTCTCGGTGCCCTCCAACAGGGCGTCCAGCAGAGCAAGGTCCTCGGCCGAGCGTGCGACCGCGGCGAAACCGCGGGCCCAGGCGAGCTGATGGTCCGAGCCGGCTGTCGCGGCGGTCAACGCCCGCCGCGTCATCGCCGCGGCGCGCCGCGCTGCCTGCTGCGCCGCCTCCGGCGCGAGGTAGTACTCCAGCACGTATTCGGTCTGCAGCAACAGGTTCTGCACGACGCCGACCTCTGATTCAGCCGACGCATGCAGATCGACGAACTCGATGAACTCGTTCCCCGACAGCTCGGCGTCGCGGGTCATGTTCCACAGCGCCGACCACAGCAGCGAACGCGGCATCGGCTCCTCGAAGGCCGACAGGCTCTCGCGGAGGAACTCCACCTGATCAGCCGTCAGCCGCAGCTTCGCGTAGGTCAGATCGTCGTCGTTGAGCAGATGGAAGCCGGCAGCGCCAGCGCTCGCGCCGCCACCGCCGAACGAGAACGGCGTGCGGACACTCTCGACGTCCACCTCGCGCCGTTCAACCCGTACGACTCGTGCCTTATCGCCCTCGCCACTTCGGCTCTCGTCCGGCGCATACGCATAGGAACCGACTGCGATTCGGTGCGGCCTGGCCGCCAAACTGCCTGGCGCGGCCGACTGCACGATCGCGTCGCCGTCAATCGCCAGAGTATTGAGTTGGGCGGTCTCCAACCAGGCGCGGGACCAGGTGGCCAGGTCGCGGCCGGAGGTTTCCGTCAGCACATCGAGCAGGTCGGCGAGGGTGGTGTTCCCGTACGCGTGGCGCTTGAAATAGCGACGTGCCCCCTCCAGGAAGGCCTCCTCGCCGACATAAGCGACGAGCTGCTTCAACACCGACGCACCCTTGGCGTACGTGATGCCGTCGAAGTTCAGCTTCGCGTCTTCGAGGTCGTCGATGGTCGCGACGATCGGATGCGTCGTCGGCTGCTGATCCTGCCGGTAAGCCCACGCCTTGCGCCGGTTGGCGAAGGTGACCCAGGAGTTCCGCCACCGCGTCGCCCTGGCCTGCGCGTAGGAACCCATGAACTCGGCGAAGGACTCCTTGAGCCAAAGGTCATCCCACCAGCGCATGGTCACCAGGTCGCCGAACCACATGTGCGCCATCTCGTGCAGGATCGTGCAGGCGCGCCCCTCGTAGGCCGCGTCGGTCACCTTCGACTGGAAGACGTACTCCTCGGTGAATGTGACGCAGCCGGGGTTCTCCATCGCGCCGAGGTTGTATTCGGGCACGAATGCCTGGTCGTACTTGCCGAATGGGTACGGATAGTCGAAGTGCTCGTGGAAGAAGTCAAGGCCCTGCTTCGTGACCTCGTGGATCGCGTCGGCGTCGAAATGCTCGGCGACCGAGCCGCGGCACAGTGCGGCCAGAGGGATCTCCAGCGTCGAGCCGTCCGGAAGCGTGCGCGTGTACAGGTCGCGCACCACGTGATACGGCCCGGCGACCACGACCGTGATGTACGTCGAGATCCTTTGCGTCGGCTCGAAAATCCACCGCGCCGCGCCGTCCACGACCCGCTTACGTTCCCGTGCGACCCCGTTGCTCGACATGTGCCATCCGGCCGGCGCCGTGATGTCGAACAGGAATGACGCTTTCAGGTCGGGCTGCTCGAAGTTCGCGTACATCCGGCACGCGTCCGCGGGCTCGAACTGCGTGTACAGATAAACCTGGCTGTCGGTGGGATCGACGAAGCGATGCAACCCCTCGCCGCTTCGGCTGTATGCGCACGAGGCCACCACAGTGACCTCGTTGACGCTTTCCAGCCCGGTCAGCCAAACGCGGGAGCCGCGGTAGACCTCGGCCGGGTCGAGCGCGCGCCCGTTCAGCGTCACCGACTGCACGTGCGGGGCAACCAGGTCGAGGAAGGTCGTGGCGGACGGACCCGGCTCGGCGTAAGAGAAGCGGATCGTGCTCGCGGACCGGAAGGTGGCCGCCTCCGGCTGCTTCGCGCCGCTCAGATCCAGCTCGATCCGGTAGCTCTCGACCGTGATCAGCCGCGCCCGCTCCCTGGCCTCGTCCCGGGTCAGGTTCATCCCCGCCATGTGCCACTCCGCTTCGCTCCGCGCCGTTGCCGAACAAGCCCGTCGATACCGGCCGGCCCATCATTTCAGCCAGATTGACGCGCCGAGTTCGCCGCCCCCGGATAGGGGTGTGCCCCGCCGGGCCGAAGCCGAGCGGGGCACACCGGCAACCCTTCGAACGCTGCCGCGGTTACTTCAGGCGCTACTTGCGGCGGGTGATCTTGTTGCCGAGCCAGACCAGCGGGTCGTACTTGCGGTCGGCGACGCGCTCCTTCATCGGGATCAGCGCGTTGTCCGTGATCTTGATGTGCTCGGGGCAGACCTCGGTGCAGCACTTGGTGATGTTGCAGAAGCCCAGGCCGTGCTCCTCCTGTGCCTCCTTGCGCCGCTCACGCGTGTCGAGCGGGTGCATGTCGAGCTCGGCGATGCGCATCAGGTAGCGCGGACCGGCGAACGACTCCTTGTTCTCCTCGTGATCGCGCACCACGTGGCAGGTGTTCTGGCACAGGTAGCACTCGATGCACTTGCGGAACTCCTGCGAGCGCTCGACGTCCACTTGGGCCATCCGGTAGTCGCCCGGCTTGAGGTCCTTCGGCGGCTCGAAGGCCGGGATCTGACGCGCCTTCTCGTAGTTGAAGGACACGTCGGTGACCAGGTCGCGGATGACCGGGAACGTGCGCAGCGGAGTGACGGTGACCGTCTCGTCCTCGGTGAACACGGACATGCGGGTCATGCACAGCAGCCGCGGCATGCCGTTGATCTCCGCGGAACACGAGCCGCACTTGCCGGCCTTGCAGTTCCAGCGCACCGCCAGGTCCGGGGCCTGCGTGGCCTGGAGCCTGTGGATGACGTCGAGCACCACCTCGCCGTCGTTGACCTCGACGGTGAAGTCGTGCAGTGCGCCGTCCTGATCGTCGCCGCGCCAGACCTTGAACTTCGCCTTGTACGTCATGATGCGTCCGCCCCAGTCCCCTTCTCCGGCTGCGTCGCGACCGCGGCCGCCGGCGCGGCCGACGAGGCGGGCAGTTCGGCCAGCTCTTCCTCGGTCAGGTACTTCTTCAGCTCGGAGCGCTCGAACAGGGCGAGCAGATCCGGGCGCATCTTCGGCAGCGGCTGCTTCTTGATCTGCGCGTGCCCGTCCGGGCCCACCGAGCAGACCAGGTTGACCTTCCGCCACTCGGCCGACATCTCCGGGTAGTCCTCGCGGGTGTGGCCGCCGCGCGACTCCTGGCGCTCCAGCGCCGCCTTGGCCACGCACTCGGAGACCAGCAGCATGTTGCGAAGGTCGAGCGAGAGGTGCCAGCCGGGGTTGAACACCCGGCCGCCGGCCGCGGCGACCTTCTCCCGGCGCGGCGCCAGCTCGGCCAGCTTCTCGATCGCGGCCTGCATCTCGTGCTCCCGGCGGATGATGCCGACCAGGTCGTTCATCGTCTGCTGCAACTCGGCGTGCAGGGTGTACGGGTTCTCACCGGTCGACTGCTCGAGCGGAGTGAGCGCCTCGGCCTCGGCAGCGGCCACATCCGACTGCGCGACGGCGGGCCGTGCGGCGAGCGAGTCGACGTACTGCGCCGCGTGCTCGCCTGCGCGCCGGCCGAAGACCAGCAGGTCGGACAGCGAGTTGCCGCCGAGCCGGTTCGAGCCGTGCATGCCACCGGACACCTCGCCGGCCGCGTACAGACCGGGCACGATCGAGGCCTGCGTGTCCGGGTCGACCTCGACGCCGCCCATGACGTAGTGACAGGTCGGTCCGATCTCCATCGGCTCGGCGGTGATGTCGACGTCGGCCAGTTCCTTGAACTGGTGGTACATCGAGGGCAACCGCTTGAGGATGAACTCCTTGGAGCGGCGCGAGGCGATATCCAGGTACACGCCGCCGTGCGGGGTACCGCGCCCGGCCTTGACCTCGGAGTTGATCGAACGGGCCACCTCGTCGCGGGGCAGCAGCTCCGGCGGGCGCCGGTTGTTGTCCGGGTCGGTGTACCAGCGGTCCGCCTCCTCCTCGGTCTCCGCGTACTGCGGGCGGAAGACGTCGGGGACGTAGTCGAACATGAACCGCTTGCCCTCGGAGTTGCGCAGCACGCCACCGTCGCCGCGCACCGACTCGGTGACCAGGATGCCCTTCACCGAGGGCGGCCAGACCATGCCGGTCGGGTGGAACTGGATGCACTCCATGTTGATCAGCGTCGCACCGGCCAGCAGCGCCAGCGCGTGACCGTCACCGGTGTACTCCCAGGAGTTGGAGGTCACCTTGAACGACTTGCCGATGCCGCCGGTCGCCAGCACCACCGCGGGCGCCTTGAACAGCACGAAGCCGCCGTCCTCGCGTCGGTAGCCGAAGGCCCCGGCGATCCGGTCGCCGTCCTTGAGCAGCCGCGTGATGGTGTGCTCCGCGAAGACCTTGATGCTGCCCTCGGCGTCGCCCGTCTCGCGCGCGTCCTGCTGCTGAAGACCGACCACGGCCTGCTGCAGGGTCCTGATCAGCTCGAGACCGGTGCGGTCGCCGACGTGCGCCAGGCGCGGGTACTCGTGCCCGCCGAAGTTGCGCTGGGAGATCTTGCCGTCCTTGGTGCGGTCGAACAGCGCACCCCACTGCTCGAGCTCCCACACCCGGTCCGGCGCTTCCTTGGCGTGCAGCTCGGCCATCCGGAAGTGGTTGAGGAACTTGCCTCCGCGCATCGTGTCGCGGAAGTGCACCATCCAGTTGTCGTTGGGGTTCACGTTCCCCATCGCGGCCGCCGCGCCGCCCTCGGCCATGACCGTATGGGCCTTGCCGAACAGGGACTTGCAGATGATCGCGACCCGCTTGCCGCGCAACCGCGCCTCGATCGCGGCGCGCAGCCCCGCCCCGCCCGCGCCGATCACGACGACGTCGTATTCGTAGGTTTCCATGGCTTTGGCTTTCGGCTCTCTTGCCTTGATTAGAAGAAGCGCGGGTCGCTGAACGCGTTGGAGGAGACCAGCAGCACGTATAGGTCGGCGAGCGCGACGCTGAAGAGGGAGACCCAGGCAAGCTGCATGTGCCGGGCGTTGAGCTTGGAGACGATGCCCCAGGCGCGGTAGCGGACCGGGTGCTTGGAGAAGTGCTTCAGCCGCCCGCCCATGATGTGCCGGCACGAGTGGCACGACGCGGTGTACAGCCACAGCAGCACGGCGTTCGCCAGCAGCACCAGCGTGCCGAAGCCCATGTGTCCCCACTGGCCCGCGGAGTTGCGGAAGCCGAGGATCGCGTCCCAGGTCAGGATGATGTTGAAGAGCGCGGCCAGCACGAAGAAGTAGCGGTGCGCATTCTGGAAGATCAGCGGAAAGCGGGTCTCGCCGGAATAAGAGCCGTGCGGCTCGGCGACCGCGCAGGCCGGCGGCGACTGCCAGAAGGCGCGGTAGTACGCCTTGCGGTAGTAGTAGCAGGTCAACCGGAACCCGAGCGGGACGATCAGGACCAGCAGCGCGGGGGACCACGACCACCACGACCCGATGAAGTGCACCTCACCAGCGCCCTGCATCGGCACGCAGTTGTCCGAGATGCACGGCGAATAGAACGGGGAGATGTACGGGGAGGCGTAGTAATGGTCGTTCTGGAACGCGCGGAAGGTCGCGTACGCGATGAACGCGATGAAGATCACGAAGGTGATCAGCGGCGAAACCCAGTAGCGGTCAGTCCGCAGCGTGGGCTTGTCGATCTTTGCCCGTCCGGGCGACAGCGTACCGGTGCTCATTTCCTGTGCAAGCTCCTGCTTCGATGGAGGTTAGAGCGACCGAGGATTGGAGGTCGGGCTCTCGTGCCGATGACCTTCGCCTGGCTGCGTTGTCGTCGGTCGACGGCCAACACCGGGCCGCCTCCCTCCTCCGCCTTGCCATGCTCGGCCCTAGGCCCGCTCGCTGATCCGACCTCCAATCCTCGGTCGCTCTAAGCAGCACAACTCGTCTGCGGCGAACCGCACTCTAGTCCTTGCGGGGGCGTCTCAACGTCGCGCTATCACACGCAGTGACGATGGTGACCAAATTCACATGGCAGACAGCGCAGGTCGGAGGGCTAGGCAACGCTCCGCATCCGTTCGACGACAGGCTCGCACTTAGCTCTCTTCGGGGAGCGACCCGGAGACTGACCAGGGCTCGGCGAATACGTCTGAGGCGTCCATCTCGGTGGACTCGATCAACGGCTGCGCAATCGCTACCGCCGCTTCAGCGCCCACGAGCTGACGGACCGTCGCGATGCGCGGGTACCAGGGCGCGAGTTTCGCAGCCTCGTCGAGCCGCTGGATGGCCTTCTCCATGCGGCCACGCTGCATGTCGATCCGGGCTTGTGTGCAGAGCGCGTCGGCTAGCGCGAGCGGCGTTCGGGCGCGCGCCATGCAGATCCGGTTCGCCCGCTGCGCCGCGCGCAAGTCTCCGGAATGGAGTGCGAACAGGACTCGGCCGGTGCGGTCCACCTGGGCCGCGAAGCGGTTTGGCGCCAGGGCGGCGATGTGGCGCTGCGCCAGCGGCACGGCTTTTGGCGCCAGCCCTGGATCCTTTTCGGCCAGGAGCATGAGCAGTTTGGCGGCGCGAGCTGAGTCGGTGGCATGGCGGGCCTCTGTCCCGGCCCGATTATCTGCCGGATCCGGTTCCGGGTACGCCACTCGTAGCGCGCGGTCATAGTCGCCGCGTTCTGTGAGCAGTTCCGCGGCGAGCGACGCGGCACCGAGTT
>NZ_DATNGK010000103.1:0-3632 GCF_035605935.1 Actinocrinis sp.
TGCTGCAACTGCGCCTACGCGCAGGAGAAGGCGTGGGCGCCTGCCTCGCGGCTCAGCTGCTGCTCACGGGCCTACGAACGCGCGCCACCACGGCACGCGTCAGCGACCGTTGACGGGAAGATCCACGGCCAGCCAGCGAGCGCCGTTCGTGCCGTCGAGGACGGCGACTGAGCCGTTCGGGACATCGACCCACGTGCCCGCACCAGGAAACGCTCCCACGCGCCCCGCCAGCAAGGCCCTGATCGCGTCACCGTGGCTCACCACGACGATGGCGCCCGTTGTGTTGAGCTCGTCGGCAAAGTCGGACAACGCCGTGGTCATCCGCGTCGCCATCTCGCGGAGCGACTCGCCACCGCCGACACGCAGGTCCGGGTCGGACCAGTCGAACGCGGAGCCGGCGGCGAACGACTCGGCGTAGCTCAGGCCCTCGAACGACCCCAGCGACTGCTCACGGAGTCGCGTATCGACGCACATCCGAGCGCTGAGCGCTCCGGCGACAATCTCTGCTGTCTGCACGGCGCGAACCAGGTCGCTGCTCACGACGCAGGACACCGGCGTGCTCCCGATGTCCGTGAGCAGCGCCCGAGCCGCGGCCTGGGCCTGGGCGCGGCCGCGCTCGGTCAGTCGCGGATGCCGCGTCTGACCCTGCGTCCGTTGCGCGACGTTCCACTCCGACTCTCCGTGACGGACGAGGTAGATCACAGCTTCGTCGGCGTGAGCAGCTTGTCCATCCGGCACTTGAGACACAACCGCTCGTCGTGTGGTGAGCCGTGCGGGATCGTGGCCACCAGTGCGCGGGCGTCCTCGACGATCTGCTCGGCGACCTTCGCACGAGTCTTCGCTTGGTACAGCCTGCTGGTGAGGGCGCCAACCTGTCGACGGTTCGCATCGAGCCTGGCGAACTGCTCCGCTGTGAGTTCGACCGTGGAGTCAGGGGATGACACTGAACCTCCCTCAGGATCTCGGGTCCCGGTCTCGGTCCGTGATCAGGAGAGGGTCTGACTTCCAGCTTGCGCTGGTCACACTGCCGCGACGGTGCTGCACTCGCACCGGCTTCCCAACCCAATCAAGGCAACCGCGCGAAGCCTAGCCGCCCAGGGCGTCCAGGCAGGCGGCCTGATCCTCGGCGGCCTACGGCAGGCTGTGGGTCGCGGCATGGCCCGCGGCGCTGGCGGGGAGCTCGTGACCTCGAGGGGAGCCGGTCGCCGCCCGGGCACAGCGGAGGATGGCCTCGACCGACCGATCCACGTCGGCCTCGTCGGTCGACCAGTTCGACACCGAGATGCGCATCGCCGTCTGGCCGCGCCAGGTCGTGCCGCTCATCCAGCAGATGCCCTCCCGCTGCAGCTGCTGCACCATCCTGCGCGTGTGTCCGTCGTGGTCACCGTCGGCGGCGTGTAAGCGGACGAGGACCTGGTTGAGGACGACATCGTTGAGCACTTCGACGCCGTCGTCGTCGTCAAGCCGGTCGGCGAATCGGCGGGCCAGCGCACAGCAGCGCTCGACCAGCTCCGCGATCCCGGCGCGCCCCAGCGCGCGGATCGCCGCGTAGACGGGGAATCCGCGGGCGCGGCGGGAGAACTCCGGGTTGTAGTCCAGCGCGTCGCGCTCGCTGTCGGCGCCGTGGATGAGATAGCTGGCCCGCACGCCCATGGCGGCGCGGTGCGCTTCGGAGTTGGCGCAGAAGACCAGCCCGGAGTCGTACGGCACATTTAGCCATTTGTGCGCGTCGGTCGCCCATGAGTCGGCCAGATTCACCCCGGCCACCAGCGGCCGCAGCCTTGGGCTCGCCCCCGCCCACAGGCCGAAGGCGCCGTCGACGTGTACCCACGCGCCGGCCTCGTGCGCGACATCGCAGATCTCGCGAACGGGATCGATCGCGCCGGTATTGACGTTGCCGACCTGGGCGCACACGATCATCGGCCCGCTTTCCTCGCGTAGGCCGGCGCGCAGGGCGGCCGGACGCATCCGCCCCTGGTCGTCCACATCGACGGGGACTATTGCGTTGGTCCCCACGCCGAGGAAGCGCAGCGCCCGGTCGATGGTGTCGTGCCGTTGCCTACCGGCCAGCACGCGAAGGCGGGGCGCCCCCGTCAGCCCGTCGGCCTCGACGTTCCAGCCGACCCGGGCGAGCATCTCGTGCCGAGCCGCGGCCAGGGCGGTGAAGTTGGCCATCTGCACGCCGGTCACGAAGCCGACCGACACGTCGGCGGGGAGCCCGAGGAGCTCCGCCAGCCAGCCGCCGGCGACCTGCTCGACCGTCGCGGCCGCCGGTCCGAGGGCGTACAGACCGGCGTTCTGGTCCCAGGCGCTGGTAAGCCAGTCGGCGGCCAGGGCCGCTGGGCTCGACCCGCCGACGACGAACCCGAAGAACCGGCCGCTCGGGGTCGCGACCAGGCCGGGTTCGGCCGCCGCGGCGAGCATCTCGATCACCTTCCGCGGATCCTCCGGCGTCTCCGGCAATGGCCCGCCCAGGCCCGACTGCAGGTCCAGATCGCTTGTCCTGGCGCCCACGGGCCGGGTGGGCAGGCCGGTCAGGAAGGCCAGCGCGCTCTCATACGCATTACCCAAGGGCGCTGCCCAGTCTGGCTGCTCCATCACGTCCTCCTCGTGCTTTCAGTGGTGATGCGCATCCTCTCGGGACTGCGGGTGCGGCAGCGTGTGGGGCCCCTGAGCGGGGCGAACTGCCCACGCCGACGTTGGATTTGGGGGTGATCCGGCGATAGATGATGCGATGCGCACACGTGGTTGCACACGGTGGGGCACGACAGTCCGAGTGCACCGGCCGCCGGCCGGTAACTGAGCGAAGGAGGCTCGCAATGCCATTGGTCAACGTCAAGGTCATCGAGGGTGTGTTCGACGCCGAGCAGAAGCAGCGGATCGTCCGCGACCTCACCGAGGCGATGGTCGAGATCGAGGGCGAGAACATGCGCCCGGTCACCTGGGTCATCGTCGAAGAGGTCACCAGCGGTGAGTGGGGGATCGGCGGGAACCCCTTGAGCACCGCCGACGTCAAGGCGCTCGCCGCCGGCGCGCCCGTCGGCTGAGCGGCGCGGTTCCGGTGCGGCCGCCTGATTGCGGTTGTCCCGGGGCCAGGCGCGTTGCACTATCTGGAAACAATGGTGCTGCACATCCGGCTGCTCGGACGGCCTCGGGCCGAGTTCGACGGCAGGCCGATGCCCGGCCCGCGCGGGCGCAAGACGTGGGCGCTGCTGGCGGTACTGCTGCTGGCCGACCAGCCCTCGAGCCGGCGCAGCCTGGCCAATCTGTTGTTCCCGGACGCCGACGATCCGCTGGGCGCGCTGCGCTGGACGCTGAGCCAGTTGCGCGGTGCCCTGCGTGGGCACGTCACCATGGGGGGAGACCCGGTCGTGATCGACGTTGGGCCTAGCTGCCGGGTCGACGTCACCGAACTGCTGAGCGACCGGCGCGACGGCCATGACGGCGAGGCCGAGCGCCTGGGCCCGCCCGAGACGCTCCTCGACGGAGCCGACGGCATTGCCGGGGTCGACTTCGATCTCTGGCTGACCGCCGCTCGGCACCACCTCGACACCGCGCGAGGGGAACGGCTGCGCCTGCTCGCCAACCAGGCCCTCGTGTCCGCGAAACCGTCGCTCGCGATTGCCGCCGCC